>JBIJDQ010000014.1:0-16370 GCA_044344025.1 Rhodoferax sp. | reverse complement strand
TACGGTACCTGATTAAAAAAACCGTTGACAATTTTCAGCGTATTGCCACCAGTGTCACGATTTTCACGCGCCAACCGCTGCCAAGTCTTGAGACGTGGCGCAGCCTGAACCCCCCACTGCGTTTCCATGCTTTTCAGGAATTGGCTTGAAAAATCAACCAAGCCAGCTTGCCCTGACCATGCTAGCGCCCAAAGCATTAAAGCCACAAAGCTAAGGCAAGCAAAGCGGAGGCAAGGTGTTGATCGAGAGGCCATACCGGGCTTGGTGAAACTGAGGTTCGATCTTATCGCCTTCACTCCTGAATCAGCTTGTGTTGCGCAAATTCAAGCCGATCGTGCGGAACATGTTGCAAAATGCCGTTTTGGGTGAGCAATGTGATGTTTTTTAGCACGGTAAATAAGGGATGTATTGACGGTAGTCATTTTTGTGATAACCTCAAGACCGATCTAAAGTCTGTCCAAAGGGATTCAAATGAAAAAAGTATTCACATCTGTTGCTGCGGTTGTAGCCGTATTTGCAGCCAGCGTCACGGCGTTTGCGTTTTCCCCCACACAAACTGAACAAGAGGTGGCTACTGAGATCAGTGAGCGTGTGGCCAAAGGCGAGGACTTGGTGAAACTTGCTGAGGCAGCTCTTAAAGACGGCGTAAAGGTTGAGACATTCGTTTCAGCTGTCGTTACCAGCGGAAGAACTGTGGACGTTGCCGTAGCCTCATCTGTCGGCGGCGGTTACGCGTCTGAAGAAGTGGTTGCGGCGGGCGTAAAAAAAGGCGGCAGCCAAACTGCATTGAATCAGGTTGCTCTTGATAGTCTCCCAGCTGCTGGTGCAGGCCCTGTTGCTGGCACTGGTGTTGCCGGGGACACTCCTGTTATTGCGACGGATAACACCGGTGGCGGCGGAAATTCTGGTAACCGTTCTGCTGCTATTGGCGGCGGCAGTGGTTCAGTCAGTCCAAGCTGATCGTCAATTTGGGTAAAAAAATGGCAGCTTCTGGCTGCCATTTTTGTTTCTGAACAATTACCGCCATTTCTCCATTGGCTGGTGGCCCTTCAGCTTGACGCCGGGGTTTCCACGCCGAAAAAAACACCCAAGGGATTGAATCATGCGATTGCGTAGCCAGCTGTTTTGGGTCATTGGCGGCCTTTTTGTCGCTGTGCTGCTGGTGATTTTGCTGGTGTCAACCGCCGGGACGCGTCGCTACCTTGAGCAGCAACTGGCCTCCCACGCCCAAGATGCCGCCACGGCGCTGTCGGTCACGCTGGCGCAGTCGTTGGGTAAGAACGACCGTGTTCTGGCTGAAACGCAGGTGCTTAGTGTTTTTGACCGGGGCTATTTTCAGCGCATTGATGTGCTTGACACCGAGCGCAATGTGGTGCTGACACGTGTGCTGCCTGAGCGCATTGACGAGGTACCAAACTGGTTTGTGCAATTGCTGCCCATACAGTCCCTGGCAGGTGAGGCGTTTGTGGGTTCTGGTTGGCGGCAGCTGGGCAAGGTGCTGGTGGTAAGCCAACCCACTTATGCTTACCAGCACCTGTGGCGCAACTCGTGGCAGTTGCTGGCCTGGTTGCTGGCGATCTGCCTGGCGGCATTGCTGTTGTTGCAGCTGGGGTTGAAGTTGATTCTGAAGCCCTTGCGGGCCATTGAGAAATCTGCTCGCGACATTCAAGCCAAAAAGTTTGAACAAATCAGTCATCAACCCAAGGCACCAGAGCTTGCCAGTGTGGTTAAAGCCATGAACCAGATGTCGCGCCGCGTGGGTGAAATGCTGGATGCTGAAACTGCCCGCGCCCAGTCTCTGCAGCGCGCTGCTTACCAGGACGATCTCACCGGTCTGGCCAATCGCCGGGGGTTTGAGTTGCGTTTGTCTGAGCTGTTGCACGGGGAATTCCACTTTGAGCTGGGTGCCGTGGTGTCGGTAGAGCTTGACGACATGCGCTTGCTGAACCGAGGCCATGGGTTTGCAGTAGGCGAAGCCATTGTGTTGTTGGTGGCCCAATCGGCGCAAGCCGTGTTTGGCAAGTTGCCCGTGGCGTTGTTGGCGCGCAGCAATGAGTTTAGTTTCAATTTTGTATTGGCCGATGTCACCCAGTCGCAAGTGGCCGAATTGGCCCAGGCCTTGCGGGCTCATATTTTTCAGGCACTGGCGGGGCGCGAATCAGCGCAGCAAATTGGCATTCAGGTGGGCGCGGCATTCTTTGTCCAACACGACGACAGGTCGGTGGTGTTTGCCCGGGCCGACCTGGCCGTGGAAACTGCTCGCCAGTCTGAACGCAATGGGTTTGCGTTGCTGCCAATCCAGGCACAGGATGCCTGTTCACTGGGCTCGTTCGGCTGGCGCACTCTGATCTCAACCGCGCTGGTAGAAAAACGTTGGCGTCTACTGCGCCAACCGGTCATGCCCCTGGATGGCACAAAAACCATACTCCAAGCGGAATGTATGGCCCGCTTGGTGGACCAGCAGGGTGATTTGGTACCCGCAGCCAACTTTTTGCCCATGGCGGCGCGCCACAGGTTGTTGCCAGACATTGACCGGGCCATGCTGAGCCTGGCGTTTGACTATTTGAAAGAATCGCCACTTGACTCGCCCATGCTGGCGGTGAATGTGTCGCCACAAAGTATTTCTGACCCGGTGTTCATGAACTGGCTGGAGCGAGAGTTGGGTGAGTTGGGAGCTACCGCCAGGCGCTTGGCCATTGAGATTTCTGAATTTGGTGCCGTTCGCAACGTCGCTGCCACGCTGCGGGTACGCGACCTGATCCGCCGCCAAAAGGGTCAATTTGGCATTGACCACTTTGGCCTGGAGCCCAAAGCGTTGGATTTGCTACGCAATGTGGTGCCCGACTATGTCAAGCTGACCGGTGTCTTAATGACGGATTTGGCCGCCGTGGAGGCGGCCACCGACATGCTGGCTTCCTTTGTGACCCTGGCGCACTCGCTGGATGTGGTGGTGATCGCCCAGCAGGTTGAAACGCAGCAGCAGTTCACCGTGCTGAGTCAGGCAAGAGTCGATGCGGGGCAGGGCTACTATTTTGGTGCCCCGCAATAAATAAACAGGCAAATTGCCAGTTTAGACAGTTGCCGCAGGTAGGCGCATCAGGTAGTCAAACGCGCCCAGCGCCGCCTTGGCCCCGTCGCCTGCGGCGATGACGATCTGCTTAAACGGCACGGTGGTGGCATCCCCCGCTGCAAACACGCCGGGAGTTGAGGTTGCTCCCTTGGCATCAACCACGATTTCGCCGTGTTTGGACAACTCCAGCGTGCCTTTGAGCCATTCGGTGTTGGGCACCAGGCCAATTTGCACAAACACGCCTTCGAGTTCCACATGGTGCAAGGCTTCTGAGGCACGGTCTTTGTAGCTGAGGCCATTGACCCGCTGGCCATCACCGGTAATCTCGGTGGTTTGGGCGTTCACAAAAATGGTGACATTGGGCAGGCTTTTGAGCTTGTTGACCAGCACCGCGTCAGCACGCAATTTGGTGTCGAACTCGATCAAGGTCATATGGGCCACCACACCGGCCAGGTCAATGGCGGCTTCCACACCCGAATTGCCACCACCGATGACGGCCACGCGTTTGCCCTTGAACAGCGGGCCATCGCAATGCGGGCAGTAGGCCACACCCTTGTTCTTGTACTGCTGCTCGCCCGGCACATTCACATTGCGCCAGCGTGCCCCGGTGGACAGGATGACGGTTTTGCTCTTGAGCGTGCCGCCATTGGCCAGTTGGATCTCTATCAGGCCACCGGGCTGTGTGGCGGGAATCAGCTTGTCGGCGCGTTGCAGGTTCATGATGTCCACGTCATAGGCACGCACATGGGCCTCCAGCGCAGCGGCAAACTTGGGGCCATCGGTGTCCAGCACCGAAATGTAGTTTTCAATGGCCATGGTGTCGTTGACCTGGCCACCAAAACGCTCGGCGGCCACGCCGGTGCGAATGCCTTTGCGGGCCGCGTACACGGCAGCGGCGGCACCGGCAGGGCCTCCGCCCACAATCAACACGTCATAGGGTGCGCGTGCCGAGAGCTTGGCCGCATCCCGCGTGGCGGCTCCGGTGTCGAGCTTGGCGACAACTTCCTCGACCGTCAGGCGGCCTGAGCTGAACATCTGGCCATTGAGAAACACCATGGGTACGGCCATGATGTCGCGCCGGGCGACTTCTTCCTGGAAAGCGCCGCCTTCAATCACCACCGTTTTGATCTTGGGGTTGAAGATGGCCATGAGGCTTAAGGCCTGCACCACGTCCGGGCAGTTGTGGCAACTCAGCGACATGTAGACCTCAAAGTTGAAGTCGCCGTCCAGTGCGCGGATGCTGTCCATCACATCGGCTTCCACCTTGGGCGGGTGACCGCCAGTCCACAGCAGGGCCAGCACCAGCGAAGTGAATTCATGGCCCAGGGGCAGGCCAGCAAAGCGCAGGCTATTCTCAGTGCCGACACGTTGCACGGTGAAGGACGGTTTGCGCGCATCGGTGCCGTCGGTCCTGACGGTGATCATGTCGCTGCGCAGGCTCTGGATGGTCTGCAGCAACTCAAGCATCTCGCGGGCGGTGTCGGAGTCGTTCAGGCTGGCCACCATCTCGAACGGTTGTGTCACCCGCTGCAAGTAGGCGGCAAGTTGTGTTTTCAGGTCTTGGTCGAGCATGATGGGTTCCTTCTTTGCTATATATTTTATAGCTTCTAAAGCAAAGTCCGTAAGGACGTTAGCCTAATTTTGTTCAAAAAAAAGCCGGATGGCAAGGCCCACGGGGCACTTTGACGCAATCCGGCTTTGGACACACCAAAAATGGCGTGCCGATCAGGGCACCGGGGGCTTAGATCTTGCCGACCAGTTCCAGCGACGGAGCAATGGTCTTGGCGCCTTCGTTCCACTTGGCGGGGCAGACTTCGCCTGGGTGGCTGGCGGTGTACTGGGCTGCTTTGAGCTTGCGCAGGGTTTCTTTCACATCACGGGCGATTTCGTTGGAGTGGACTTCCATGGTCTTGATGATGCCATCGGGGTTGATGACAAAGGTACCACGGTAGGCCAGGCCGTCAGCGTCAATGTGCACGTCAAAACCACGGGTCAGCGCGTGGGTAGGGTCACCCACCAGCGGAAACTTGGCCTTGCCCACTGCAGGAGAGGTTTCGTGCCACACCTTGTGCGAGAAGTGGGTGTCGGTGGTGACGATGTAGACCTCGGTGTTCATCTTCTGGAACTCAGCGTAGTTGTCAGCGGCATCTTCCACTTCGGTGGGGCAGTTGAAGGTGAACGCGGCGGGCATGAAAATCAGGACCGACCACTTGCCCATCAGGCTGGCTTCGGTGACTTCAATGAATTTGCCATTGTGAAAAGCTTGGGCTTTGAACGGCTGGACTTGGGTGTTGATCAGGGACATGGAGAACTCCTTGGGTGGGTTAAAAAAAACGTCGGTGAAACGAATTGTTTTGCCGATGGGTGAATCATAGCGGTGACCTATCGTTTTCATGATGCATTGTTTATAAGCTATTGATAGCCTTTCTTAATCACCGCCGTCACGATAATGGCAGACAGCTCGCTACTGTAGTGGTCGCGCCTGTGCGCGCTTTGCAGTGTCGGGTTCGCTCATCGTTAGTCCTTTTGAAGGCGCCATTGCCATGCTTTTTTTACTCTCTCCCGCCAAATCGCTTGATTTTGAGTCGTCTGCCGGTGACGTGCCACACACCCAACCGCTGTTTGTGCCGCAGGCCGCAGAACTGATTGACATCCTGCGTGAAAAATCGCCCCAGCAAATTGCTGGCTTGATGAGCCTGAGCGACACCCTGAGTGGCCTGAACGTGGCGCGCTACCAGGCCTGGAGTCAAAAATTCACGGCCAAAAATGCCAAGCAGGCGGTGCTGGCCTTTAATGGCGATGTGTATGACGGACTAAATGCCCAAACACTCAAGCCCGACGACATGGCCTGGTTGCAAGGTCATCTGTGCATTTTGAGTGGCCTGTATGGGGTGTTGCGCCCACTGGATTACATGCAGCCCTACCGCTTGGAGATGGGAACTGCGCTGGTCAACACGCGCGGCAAAGACTTGTACGCATTCTGGGGCGCACAAATTGCCGACTATCTCAATACCCGGCTGCAGCGCGACATCACACCGGTGGTCATCAACTTGGCCAGCCAGGAGTACTTCAAGGCGGTGGACAAAAAAACGCTCAAAGCCCGGGTGGTGGACTGCGTGTTTGAAGACTTCAAGGGGGGCAAATACAAGATCATCAGCTTTTATGCCAAGCGTGCCCGTGGGCTGATGGCCCGGTATGCGGCTACCCATCGCCTGACCTTGCCTGAGCACTTAAAGGGTTTTGACCTTGATGGGTATGCCTTTGAGCCCGCAGAATCAAGCTCAGGTCGGCTGGTGTTCCGCAGGCGCCTTTCAGAATGACAAATTTACATACATTCAGTCTGTAGCGCTTTATTTGTATGCATACCATACTATTTAATAAATAGCAAAATGAACCAATTAAACCATTCTTTCTTGGGCAAAGTTACCCCGTATTCCGATGTGTACGATGCCTCAGTGCTGTTTCCCATTCCCCGGGCCGCACAACGGGCCGAGTTGGGCATTGGGGCCACATTGCCCTTTTTGGGTGCTGACCTGTGGACAGCGTTTGAACTGGGCTGGCTCAACCTGCGTGGCAAACCCCAGGTGGCGCTGGCGCATATCACCGTGCCCTGCGAGTCGGTCAACATCATCGAGAGCAAGTCGCTCAAGCTCTACCTTGGCGCATTCAACAACACCCGTTTTGCCGATGCTGCCGAGGTGCTGGCACGCCTGCGCGCGGATTTAAACGAGGTGGCCTGGCGCGGTGGCGTGGTGCAAAGCAGCGTGGGTGTCAAGCTGATTGCGTCTGAGTTGTTTGACCGCGAACCGCTTTATGAGTTGGATGGGCTGAGCCTGGACCGGCTTGACCTGGACTGCAGCCATTACGCACCCGCGCCCGAGTTGTTGGTGTCGGCTACCGAAGAAGCACCGGTGTCTGAAGTGCTCACCAGCAACCTGCTGCGCAGCAATTGCCCGGTGACGGGACAGCCGGATTGGGGCAGTGTGCAAATCAGCTACTTTGGCCCGCAGATTGACCAGGCTGGCCTGTTGCGCTACATCGTCAGTTTTCGCAATCACAACGGGTTTCATGAGCATTGTGTGGAGCGCATGTTTGCTGACATTCAGGCGCGTTGCCAGCCCCACAAACTGGCCGTCTATGCCCGCTACACCAGACGGGGTGGGCTAGACATCAACCCGTTTCGCACCAGTTACCCGCAGGCGCTGCCCATCAATTGCTGCAACGCCAGACAGTAGGCTCGGGCCAACCCAGCGCTGCTTTTAATTAGACGGGGTGGAAGGTGCAAAAACACCCACCGACCCCTCGCCACAACGTAATTCGGCTACATCACAACTGGAGTTAGTGTCTGCGTACCTTGCCCGCCAACGCTTGCGAATTGTCAAATGGCGGGTGGGGTTGGCAGGAACATGCTTGAACCCAGTTTCACGAGTCTGTCACACCGCTGCCCCGCAATTCACGGCGCAGGATTTTGCCAATGTTGCTCTTTGGGAGTGGCGCATTGCGAAACTCGACCACGCGCGGCATCTTGTAACCGGTCAAATGGCGCTTGCAGTGCGCAAGAACATCGGCCTCGGTCAGCGTGGGCGTGTTTGGCACGATCACCACCTTGACTACCTCCCCAGAGCGTGCATCGGGCACACCAATGGCTGCAGCTTCCAGCACATCCGGGTGCAGGGTCAGCACGTCCTCGATTTCGTTGGGAAACACCTTGAATCCGGAGACCACAATCATGTCCTTCTTGCGATCGGTAATGCGGATGCGCCCTTGCATATCCATCGCCCCCATGTCACCGGTGCGAAGCCATCCGTCAGGCGTGAACACCTTGGCACTCTCCTCGGGCTGGTTCCAGTAGCCTTTCATCACTTGCGGGCCGCGCAGGCAGATCTCGCCGACCTGTTCCGGTTTGGCAGGGCGGTCGTTCTCATCAAGCATCATCGCCTCTGTGCTGGGCAGGGGCACGCCAATCTGGCCACTCCACTCCTGTACGGTGACCGGGTTGGCAATGGCCACGGGCGCACTCTCGGTCAACCCGTACCCTTCGACCAGTGGCACGCCTGCACGCGCCATCCATCGGTGTGCAACAACTTGCTGCACCGCCATCCCACCGGCCACGGCCAGCTTCAGCGCTCGCAGATCAACCGCAGCAAACCCCGGGGCATCCAGCAACGACCGAAACAGCGTGTTGACACCGATGATCGCCGTGAAACGCGTGCCCGCAAGCGCTTTGAGAAAGGCTGGCATGTCACGGGGATTGGCAATGAGGACAGTTTGTGCGCCCTTGCTGAAGAATGACAGCGCCCCCGTGAGGGCAAACACGTGGTACATCGGTAGCGGCAAAACCAGTGTCTCCTCGCCGTCGTGCAGGTTGGGCGAGATCCATGCAGCCACCTGGAGCACGTTGGCCACCATGTTGCCGTGGCTGAGCATCGCTCCTTTGGCCACGCCCGTGGTGCCGCCGGTGTACTGGAGAAAGGCCAGGTCGTCATGGCAGAGCGCAACTTCACCGAGCGCCTGCGATCGGCCCGCCGACAGGACCTGCCTGAAGCTCACTGCCCCTTGCAACTGCCAGGCCGGTACCAGTTTCTTCACATGCTTGACCACGCCATTTGTCAACAGCCGCTGCAACGGTCCCAGCAGATCGCCAACTTGGGTTGTGACCACGGTGCGCACCTGCGTGGCCCCGATCACCTGCTCCAGGGTGTGGGCGAAGTTCTCCAGCACCACAATGGCCCGGGCTCCGGCATCTTTGAGCTGCTTCTCCAGCTCACGTGGCGTGTAGAGTGGGTTCACGTTGACCACCACCATGCCCGCGCGCAGGACACCAAACATGGCCACAGGATACTGCAACAGGTTCGGCATCATCAAGGCGACCCGGTCGCCAGGCTGGAGGCCGGTGCTCGTCTGCAACCAGGCGGCAAACGCGCGGCTGGCCTCGTCGAGTTCGCGAAAGCGCATTGATGCACCCATCGAGCGATAGGCTGGCAGATCGGCAAAACGCGCACAACTGACGGCCAACATGTCCACCAGCGAGGTGAATTGCGCCATATTGATCACAGCAGGCACACCTGCCGGGTATTGACTGAGCCAAGGCTTGTCCATAGGGTTCCTTTTTCTCAGCGAAAGGCAAACTTGCCATCTTCGCATCCGTTAGTCAATATGACTGTGGTAAATGAAGCCGCAATTGCGCTATATCAAGCACCATATGCGCTGGCACCAATAAAAAATCCGCCGAAGCGGGTTTCAGCTCTTGGCGAGCGCCTGGCCTGGCCAGCTCGCAGACGTGTACGCAAGCGCACAGACGATTTGCTGGCAACGCACTAAGCTGGCCGTTGGCATCGAACAGGCGCACAGGTTGTTCTCCCGCCAATCAACACCAAGGGAAAGTCGTGAACAAAGATCAAATCATGGGCAACGTCAAGAAATTCGTCGGGAAGGTTCAGGCCGAAGCTGGCAGACGGGTCGGCAGCACCGGGCAGCAAGTCAAGGGGCTCAAGCTGGAAATTGACGGCATCTTCCAAAAAACCCTGGGCGATGTGAAGTGGTCACGCAAATTAACTCAATCGACCACTCGGGAATTTCAGGTATAAAGTTTGGCCAAGCCAAGATCGGGCAAAGGCTTTTTGCGGCAGGCGAAAAATCGGTGGCAGTGTCCATTTCCAAGTGAACCGCGCAGGCGCTGTGGTCCTTTTACTAGCAGCTAACTGCCGCTGGCTGCACGCTTTTTACGCCACCAGTGCCCCTGCAGCAGGGTTGCCAAAGGCGCAGCGTCAACCCATTTGTCAAGGTAAGCCAAGCAAAGCCAGCGTCGCATCATCCGGCTTTCCATGGAAAAACCGCGCCAAGGCCTGACCAAACACTGGCTCGCCGGGCGCCACTTGCCTGAAAAGTGTCATGCACGACCGAAATTTAAGGTCATCTGGCGAGTCAAAAACCTCAAAGGCATCTGTGTTGGGTTGACTCAAAAGCAGCTGGGTGCATTCGACAAGCCGCTTACCGAGCATTGGATGCTGAAAATAGGCCACTGCCTCCTGCCGCGACTCAAGCCCGAAGTACTTGGCCATCGGGCTTCGTCCAAGGCTTTTGAGTTGCGGAAAAATGAACCATATCCAATGCGTGGACTTCTCCCCCAGGGCCAATTCGCCGCAGACCAAGTCATAGACCCGGTCTTGCGCCTCAATAAATCGTTCAAGGCCTTGCACTGATGGATCGATTTTCATGCTCAGTTCCAGGCAATGCGCGCGGTCGGCTTAAGTTGTGCTGCCAACCTCTGCGGCAGGCGCATCTTGCGCCACCACAACCGGTTCAGCGGCTGGTGCACCCTGTCCAGTGCTGTCATCCTTGACCGGGGCCAGTTGGTACAACTTGGAGCCGTCACGCATGCCAGCTTCAATGAGGTCACTCTTTTTGACGGCCATGTAGGCCCAGGCTTTGGCACGGGTGGCCAAGACGTTTTTCGCCGAATCATCCAATTTGAGTTTCTTCAGCGCCGCATCTGCCAACTGAGCGACAGTGGATTTTTTGCGACCAAGGCATTTGAGCCAGAACTCGGCACCGGTGGCCGGAAGCTTGATCGGCTCAACTGCTGGCACTGGCTCTTGTACAACTGGCTCTTTTGTTACCTTGGCCTTGCCCGCCGCCTTTGGCTTTTCTGCCTTGGCCTTGACCGCCACTTTGGATTTGGCTTTCTTCTTGGCTGGCTCTTGCGCATTCACAACGGACAGGTCTTCAATAGGTTGGGCCTGTGAAGAAATCGAGAATGTCAGGGTGGTGGTTGCCGCATCGACCGTGATGAGTGGCTTGAGGCCTTCGAGCGCCTGCTCCAAGTTTGTCAAATGCTGGCGGGTGCGTTCAATCTCTTGGGCAATGTGGCTGGCGGCTTCGAACAGAGTTTGCATGGGGGATGTCCTTCTTGGGTTTATACCGGACGACTACCGGCTTTGTAAACCGAAAATGATAGTCGACTATGAGCATTCCTATTGTTAGCTACCGAACGCGGCATCTTGGATGCCTCGATTAAAACAGTCCCCCAGAAGCAAGGGATTTCAGTGACCATGACGAACATGGCCGGCTTTCGAAGGCCATGAGCTACTGGCGGTCTTCGTCACTGCTTTGGTCAATATATGATCCGTTATTTTCATCTAATGTCTACAATAGACACCATGTTATCCATTGAATTAAAGTCGCCACAGGAAATTATGACTGGCCTTGGCAGCGCCATAAGGGGTCTTCGACTGGCAAAAAACTGGTCCAGGGGCACTCTTGCTGCGCGCTCAGGGGTACCTGAGAGTTCGATAAAACGGTTTGAGCTGACTGGTCAAATTGGGCTTGGAAGTCTGGTTGAAATCAGCATTGCGCTGGATCGTGCGGACGAACTGCAGAAGTTGTTTCTGCAAAGAAGCATTCCTACTATTCGGGAGATGGATGCAATCAAGACACGACTGCGGGGGTCGAAATGACCGCCAAGCATACTGCTCGTTTACGCGTACTTCACTGTGGCATGTTGATTGGGACGCTTGCTCAGATCGATCGGTATCGAATTTCGTTCGAGTACTCTCACGATTGGTTGCAACACGGTTTTGACATTGCCCCCCGGTCATTGGCGTTTAATGAGAGTCCGCAACTGGCCAAGGAGGATCTTTTTTTCGGCTTGCATGGCATTTTCAATGACTCCCTTCCAGATGGATGGGGACTGTTGTTGATGGACCGGGCCTTTATGGATAAATTTGGTTGGGGTCGCTCGGAGATAACGCCACTGGACCGCCTGGCCTATATCGGCAGCAGAGGCATGGGCGCTCTTGAGTACCAGCCTGAGCACGTGTCTTCCTCAGATTTGGATGACGAGGTGGATATCGGAAAAATGGCCGATGCTGCGCACTGTGTGCTCGAAGGCAGGCAATCCGATGTTTTGTCTCAATTAAGAATTCAGGGTGGCTCTCCTGGGGGCGCCCGACCAAAGGTAACGGTCGCGCTGTCGTCAACAAATAAGAAATGTCTATCCGGTTTCAAAACACTACCTGCTGGGTATGAACACTGGCTGGTAAAGTTTCACTCTCAAGAGGATCCGGCGGAAATGGGCATTGCTGAAAAGCTATATGCCCAGATGGCTGAGATGGCCTTGCTTGAAATGCCGTCCACAAAACTTATTCGGGTTTCAGAGGGCAAGCGCAAAGTGGATTACTTTGCTGTGCGTCGGTTTGATAGGCTGGGGGCGTTAAAAAAGGTGCATATTGCATCCATGGCGGGCCTGTTCTATGCCAATTTCAGAACCCCATGCCTTGATTACAAGGATATTCTGCATGCCACGCAGTTCATCACGTCCGACAAGAGAGAGGTGATCAAAGCGTTCAGGCTGATGGCTTTTAACGTCATGTCCCACAACAAGGATGATCACGCCAAGAACTTTTCGTTCATGGGTACAAGGGATGGCTGGCGTCTGTCACCCGCGTATGACATGACCTACAGCGAAGGGATGGGTTCAGAACACACAACCTCGGTTCTTGGCAGTAGAAACCCGGATGCGAAAAAACTTCTGGAACTGGCGATGATGTTTCGCATTGATAACGCGGTGGAGATTCTTGGGCAGGTGCGAGGCGCCATTTCTTGTTGGGTAAATTTGTGCGAAGACGCTCGACTTTCATCCGAATTGATGGGGCGTATTGGCCACGCCCTTCTAAAAGTTGACGAGCGTTTTCGCTCTATTCCATTGGTACCACCCAGCTTTAACGGTGTGGGGAGCACAGTGGTTGGGGCTTGGCGTGCAGTACAAAAAACTGGCTAAATACCCTGCACACGGCGACGACTTTTGGCTGTAAACATTGAAAGTGGTTTGCGTGTTGTTTGTTCTCACAACAAAACAGAAGTCGTCATTGCGTTTTGCCACACAGGTTGGGCAATGGCCTCCATAAAAAGGGATATCCCAAATAGGCCACCTGCGCAACCTCCACACAAAACGGCATAGAGCCCATATTTGACTGGGCCACATAACGCACAAAATGTGGTCAACCACATTTTGTGCGGGAAAACCGCACGCACGGTTCGGAGGGAGGGGAGGACGGTGTCCTTCTCTACCCCTATCCGAGGTAAGGCGTTCGGGTGGCAACACCCCAGCGCACAGGTCGATGACCCAGGAAACCCCCGCTACAGCTCCGGCTTAGCGGTGGGAGAATTCATATGGACTCTGCCACTGCGAATTCGCCTTTGGGATGGTTTGTCAAGCGCTAATTCAACTCCCCGCTACGCAGTTTCTCTCCCTCGCGTCGGTCGCGTTTGGTGGGCCGGCCTTGTTGCAGGCTTAGCGCGGGCTCAGGGGCCAGGCGGCGTTGCTCGGCGGCTTGCAGTCGCTGGTTGATGGATTCTTCGGTTTCCTGGTAAAGCAATGCAGCCACTGGGGCCGGGCCGCGTTTGTCGCTGATGGTTTTCACGGTCACAGTGCGGGTCACTGGCCCGCTGCGCAGTTCAAGGCTGTCACCAGCTTTCAGTTCGCGGGCGGGTTTGACCACCGCACCGTTGACCTGTATCCGGCCTTTGTCAATTTCTTCACTGGCCAGGGTGCGCGTCTTGTAAAAACGTGCGGCCCAAAGCCATTTGTCGACTCGCAATTTGTCCATGGGTTCGCCTGGGATTCGGTTGCGAGGCGTTAAAGCAGCTTTTCGATATCGGCCACCAGGCCTTTGCTTTGTGGCTTGGTCATGCTGTTGTAGCTCTGCACCACCCGGCCGTTGCGGTCAATCAGGTATTTGTAAAAATTCCATTTGGGTGAAGTGCCGGTTTCTTTGACCAACTGCGTGAACAACGCATTGCGTTCGGGGCCGGACACCACAGTTTTGGAAAACATGGGGAACTTCACGGCATAGGTGTTGAAGCAAAAATCGGCAATTTCCTTGTTGGTGCCGGGTTCCTGCTTGCCAAAGTCATTGGACGGAAAGCCCAGCACCACCAAGCCTTTGTCTTTGTATTTTGCGTACAGCGCTTCCAGCCCTTCATATTGGTCGGTAAAGCCGCAAAAACTGGCTGTGTTGACCACCAGAATGACCTTGCCCGCGTATTGGCACAGGTTTTGGGGAGCCTCGTCTTGTAGGCGGTTGAAGCTGTGCTTCAAGACGGCCGGGCAAGTGGTTGCGGTAGCAGGTGCGGCTGGGGTTGCACTCGGCGTTGCACTTGGCGCAGACGCTGCGGCGGCGTGTGCCAGGGCGCTGGCACAAAGCAAGGTCATGACGGTCAATGGACGCAAGGTGGTGGCTAAAAAATGCATGGTGTTAACTTGGGTGTGCGGTGAAGATCGAGTCAGTTTATCGGCTTGCCGATGGGCCTGCTGACGCGGTGTTTAACGGCAGGCGAACCGTGGTATCGAGCCCGTCCATGTGCCCATGTGCGTTGCGGTTGACCAGCTCAATCTGGCCGCCCAGGGTGTGGACAATTTCCAGACAAATGGCCAACCCAAGACCGCTGCCGCTGTGGCCCTGGCCCGCAGAAAAGGGCTGAAAAAGCCGTTTGCGCAACTCCTCATTGATGCCCGGCCCACTGTCGCTGATGACCAGAGCGGCATGGCTGGCATCACACAGCAGGTGCACCTGCAACCTGCCTTGCAAGGGGCTGTAGCGAATGGCGTTGTGCAGCAAATTGCGTGACAGTTCGCGCAGCATCCAGGCGTGGGTTCGAATGGGGGCGGGGGCGGTGTCGATTTCAAAATCCAGTGCCTTGTCTGCAATCAGGGGGGCCAGATCCAGGGTCACCTCACGCACGATGTCGGCCCAATTCACCGATTCGGTGGCCTCTTCCTGGGCCAATTGGGCCACTTTAGCCAGGGACAACATCTGGTTGGCCAGTTGGGTGGCGCGCTCTACCGTGTGGTTGATCTCATGCAAACCCTGGGTGGCCTCCACATCGCCGCGCAAGGCCGACTGCACCTGCACCTTGAGCACGGCCAGCGGTGTGCGCAACTGGTGGGCGGTGTCGCGCACAAAGCGTTTTTGGTTGTCCAGCAGGTGGCGCAGGCGGCGCATGGTGGTGTTGGTGGCCACCAGCAGTGGGCGCAACTCGTGGGGGGCATCATCGACCGCCAGTGGGGTCAGGTCGTCGGCACGGCGCTCTTGCAGTTGCTGGCTTAAGCGGCGCACTGGCCGGGTGGCGCGCTGCACCACCACAAACACCACCAAGGCAACGGTGCTCACCAGCGCCAGTTGCCGCCACAGGGTGTCAAGCAAAATCTGCTGGGCCAGGGTGCGCCGCAGTTCCAGTGTTTCGGCCACCTGGACCACGGCCATGGCGCGGGCCCGTTGCATGGCCACCGGTTGCAGCAGCACCGCCACCCGCACCGCATCACCCCGGTAAGTGTCGTCATAAAAATCGACCAGCGCGGCATAGGGGCCCAAGGCAGGCAACTGGCCGCGCCACTTGGCCAGATCCGGGTAGCCGTCAATCAAGGTGCCCTGGGTGTCTGAGATGCGGTAGACCATGCGACTGCGGTTGTCGGCCTCAAACACCTCCAGCGCGGCATAAGGCACCAGGGCACGCAGTTGGGCAGTGTCAGCTTCACCGTCTGCCTGAATGTGCTCGCCAATGGCTTTGGCCGAGGCGAGCAGGGTGCGGTCATAAGCGGTGTTGACGGCGGCCAGCGATTGGCGGTAAAGCACCACCGTGTCCACCAGAATGAACAGTGCCACCGGCAGCAATATGCCCAGCATCAGGTAACTGCGCAACGACAGGTGGCGCACATCAAGCTTCATGGCGCAGATTTGGTGGTGGCTGACTTGGTAGGGGCTGTAGCCGAGTTGGGAAGTTCTGATGGGGTGGCGTCGAGTTTTAGCAAATAGCCCAGGCCGCGCAGGGTGGTGAGGGTGGCCCCAGTGCCTTGGAGTTTTTTTCGCAGGCGGTAAGCCACCACCTCAATGGCCTCAAACTGCACCTCGGCCTGGCCGGGGAACACCAGCTCAAACAGCCGCTCTTTGGTCAGCGCCTGACCCGCACGGGCCAGCAGGGTGCGCAGCATGGCGAGTTCGCGGCTGCTCAGGTCCAGCACCTGACCCCCGTGAGAAATCGAGCCGCTCTCATTGTCATAGCTAAGAGCGCTTGATAGACGGGCACTAGAGGCTGATTTGTCACTATTTTCCGGGTGGCGACGGTGCAGGGCACGCACGCGGGCTTCCAGTTCGTCCAAATCAAAGGGTTTGGGCAGGTAGTCGTCGGCCCCTGTGTTCAGACCCTGCACCCGGTCACCGACTGTGCCGCGCGCAGTCAGGATCAACACCGGGGTGGTGAAGCCCTCGTCACGTGCTTGTTGCAGCACGGCCAAGCCGTCACG
>JBIJDQ010000207.1:0-4914 GCA_044344025.1 Rhodoferax sp. | reverse complement strand
TTACCCCAGCTGTGATCACTGGGCGCGACTCCAAAGCCCTGCGCTTGCGGCTGGCGGCGTTGGGCGTGGACCATGTGCATTACGGCACCGAAGACAAGCGCCCTGCCGCCGAGGCCACCCTCAAGGCGCTTGGATTGGACTGGTCACAGGCGGCAGCCATGGGCGACGATTGGCCGGATCTGGCGATGCTCACACGCTGTGCGTTTGCCTGCGCGCCCGTCAATGCGCAGGCCGATGTTCTGGCGCGCGTGCATTACGTTACCCAGCGCCAGGGCGGTCAGGGTGCAGTGCGTGAACTGTGTGATTTGTTGCTTGTCGCCAGCGGCCGCTATGCGGGTTTGTTGCAGGATGCCTTGGCATGACCAAAGTACGTGCTGCGTGGGAGCGGGTAACGCTTTACTTGCCCGTGCTGTTGATGGGTGTTCTGGCCATGGCCACATATTGGTTGGTGCGCAGTACCCCGAGTCCAGGGGCGCCCGAGGTCGCGTCTGCAGCACAACACTTGCCTGACTATTTCATGCGTCAGTTTGGTGTCAAAACCTATGATGCCAGTGGCAGACTCAAAAGCGAGGTCAGTGGTGTTGAAGCCCGGCATTTTCCGGATACCGACACACTTGAAATTGACCAGGTTCACATTCGCGCTTTCAATGCGCAGGGCCGTTTGACGGTGGCCACTGCCCGCCACGCACTGACCAACGGTGATGGGTCTGAGGTGCAGTTGATGGGGGATGCCAAGGTGGTGCGTGAGGCGAAGCCGGATGCAAGCGGCCAGGTCCTGCCTCGTTTAACCTTCAGCGGCGAGTTTTTGCACGCTTTCATGAAGACCGAGCGTGTCAAATCACACAAACCCGTTGAGCTCACGCGTGGCAAAGATCGGTTCACTGCAGACAGCATGGACTTCGATAACCTTGAGCGTGTCATGTTGATGCACGGGCGAGTGCGTGGCCAGTTCGCGCCTTCCACTGCGCCTTAAGGGGTTTCCTCATGGTTCCATTGGTGTTGATTACAGGTGCATCCAGCGGCATTGGCCAGGCACTCGCGCTGCAGTACGCCCGCACAGGCTGGCGGCTGGCCTTGGTGGCCCGCCGCACAAATGAGATAAAAACCTGGTGTAGTGCCCTTGGCATAAGCATGGGTAGCTATGAAGTTTATAGCGCTGACGTGTCTGATCTGGATGCCATGGCAGCTCTTGCCCGCGATTGCATGGCGCGCCAGGGTTTGCCTGATGTGGTGATTGCAAACGCAGGCATCAGTGTGGGGGTGGATTCTTCCGTGCGGGCTGACCTGAATGTCATGGCCAAAATACTGGCCACCAATGTGGTCGGTGTGGCGGCCACGTTCAGTCCATTTTTAGGTCCTATGACGGCGCGTGGTGCCGGGGTTTTGGTGGGCATTGGCAGCGTGGCGGGCATTCGCGGGCTACCTGGTCACGGCGGTTACTGCGCCAGCAAAGCGGCTGTGATCAGTTACTGCGAGAGTTTGCGCGGTGAATTGCGATCAACCGGCGTGAAAGTAGTCACCCTATGCCCAGGCTATATCGCCACACCGCTCACGCAAAACAACAGTTACCGCATGCCGTTTTTGATGCAACCCGACAAGTTTGCCGTTCAAGCTTGCAGCGCCATCGCGTCAGGTGCCAGTTACCGGGTGATTCCATGGCAAATGGGTTGGGTAGCGAAGTTGTTGCGCCTGCTGCCAAATGCTGTGTTTGACAGTTTGTTCGCTGGACGGCCCCGAAAACCACGTGCGACAGGCAATAGCCGGTCGTAGAGCCAAAAATAAAGGGTCCCAAAGGACCCTTTATGTTGATCAGGTGTTAGCCTGACCACTGTTAAGAACAGCTTAGTAGCTGCTACGGCCACCGCCGTAACCACCACCGCCGCCGCCGCCAGAACGGCTACCGCCGCCGCCGCCGCCAGCACCGCCGCCGTAGCCGCCGCCACCGGAACGGCCGCCGCCAGCGCCACCACCGTAGCCACCACCGCCACCGCCACCGCCGAAGCCACCGCCGCCAGAGCGGGGAGGACGGGGTTCCATCGGACGGGCTTCGTTCACCACGAGACCGCGGCCACCGAACTGTTGCCCGTTCATGGCATTGATGGCTGTTTGTGCTTCAGCATCGCTACCCATTTCGACAAAGCCGAAACCTTTGGAGCGGCCAGTGTCACGTTCCATCATGACTTTGGCGCTGGATACGGAGCCGTGTGCTGCAAACGCTTGTTGCAGATCTTCGTCACGGAATGAATAAGGCAGGTTGCCTACGTAAAGTTTGTTGCCCATGAAAGGACTCCTCAAAATAACTCAAAACGCGATGGAGTCCATAACCGCAATCAACAAACCATTGAAGACTAAAGCAGACGCGAGACTGACATTCACCGCAAACCCCGTATCACTTCATGAAAATTGATACGTCGCGCATGATACGACAAGTTTGAGTTTTTTAAACATTTATTTTCAAAGCACCAAAAAATGCGTTGGTTCGCTCATGAAACTTGGTGTTTGTCGTCTGGTTTTGGCGGAGCGTTGGTATCCGGCTCTTGGTAATTGCGCCATTGCTGCATGGCGTTTCGCATGGTGAATACCTGTCGCTCAAATTTTGGACAGGCCGCGCAGATCCGCATGTGCAGGCGCAGAGCCAGGCGGTCATGCCACGGCAGGGCCTTGTCTTCACGCGCTATGACCAACGACGTGACTTCTTTGCAGGTTCGCATCAACACCATCATCAGAGCCTCTTGGGTGTGGCAAACCAGTTGATTTCAAGGCATTCGCGCAAACGCAATCTGCCTCGGTGCAACTGGACGTAGAGGTTGGTCGCGGTTAGATTTAATTCCTTACAGATGTCGTCTACCGACAGCTCCAGCCACTCGCGCATGAGAAACAGCCGCCCCTGGGCAGCGGGCAGCTTTTCGACACATGCATCCATGACTTTAAGGAATTGCTGATTGCGTAAATCTTGTTCCGGATTGCCCCAATCTGCGGGCGTCTCGGCGAAATGCCCGTCTGGCTTGAAGCCGATCAGGTCCAGCAAATCAGCGCCATCGTCGTCATCGGTGTGGGTTGTGACCTCGCGTCCGTGCAGTCGCAACATGTCAATCACCTTGTGCTTCAGAATGCCAACGAGCCAAGTTTTCAACTGTGAGCGGTTTTCGAACGCCTGCGGCTTGGCCAGTGCGGCCAGCACCGTGTCAGACACCGCGTCTTCGGCCCAGACCTCGTTGCGCAGTTGCAAGCGGGCGAATCGCATCAGGTAATCATGGTGGCTGACGAGTTGTTGCTCATAGGTCGGCAAGGTGGGTTGGGTCATGGTGCAGGCGCGAATTGAAAAACCGAAAACAGGCGGTTGCGTGCGAGAACGGTCGGCTATGTGTGACCAAATCATAACCAGCGAACCCTGTGCGGCTTACTCGGTTCAAATGCCACCCGATGTTGGCTGTGAGTGGGTGGCAACGATGGTCAATGCCCGGCCTGATTTCCCCACAGCTGTTGCAGACGAGCATCTCGCCCGCAACGGCTGCGGTAATAGGTGTAGCGAATCGGATTCTTCTTGTAATAGTCTTGGTGGTGGGCCTCTGCCGGGTAGAAGTTGCCCGCCAGCACGATCTCGGTGACGATGGGTTCTTTGAACGGTTTTGATTTCTCGAGTGTGTTCCGCGATGCCTGAGCGAGCCGGAGCTGCTCAGCGTTTTGCGCAAAAATGGCGGTTCGGTATGGTGAGCCATGGTCGCAAAACTGTTGGTCCTTGACCGTTGGGTCAATCGTTCGCCAGAAGTATTCCACCAGCCGCTCGTAGCTCACTTTTGTGGGGTCATAAACCACTTCGACTGCTTCTGCGTGGCCTGTTTTGTGGGATGACACCTGTTCATAGGTGGGTTTTGCGGTAAAGCCACCGGTGTACCCCGATGTGGTGGTCAGCACTCCGGCAAGCTTGTCGAAATCAGACTCCACACACCAAAAGCAACCGCCAGCAAAAATAGCTTTGGCCGTGACAGCTGCCGGTGCTGGTTCAGTCGGACTGTTTTGTGCATGGGACGCCACCGTCACGGTCAGTAGAACACCGCTGGCGACTTTGAGAAGGCGCCAAACCCAGTTGTAGGCGCTCATGCTGCACCTACAAACTTGAGGGCGGTGCCGTTGTTGCAATACCGTTTGCCAGTGGGGGCAGGGCCATCGTTGAACACATGGCCTTGGTGGCCGTTGCAGCGCGCGCAGTGGTATTCGGTGCGCGGCAGGATCAGTTTGAAGTCGGTTTTGGTCAGAATGCCCCCTGGCAATGTGGAGAAGAAACTCGGCCAACCCGTGCCACTGTCAAACTTCATGTCAGACGTAAACAGCGGCAGATCACAACCCGCACAGTGGTAAAGCCCATTTCGCTTCTCAGCGTTGAGTGCGCTGCTGTGGGCACGCTCCGTGCCTTCATGGCGCAGGACATCGTATTGCGCGGGTGTCAGGCGCTTTTTCCACTCGGCATCGGTCAAGCGCCAGGCCTCCGAATCAGGCGATGCCTGGGTGTGCTGGATCATGCCAAGGCTGGCAAGCATGGAGAACAGAAAACGTCGGGTCATGGCAGAACTCGCTGGTGGTGGTTGGTACACACTTGGTCGCACCGAGGTGCAAATCCTTTCATGCCCGCCTTGTTTTATTGCGGAGCGCACCCTGCAAGCTCGCATGCGTCCAGAGTGCGCCTGCCTTGTCAGCTGGCACGGTGCGGTGGCGGAGCCACCCTTTTTGCCAAGACCGTGCGGCAGGCACCAAGCATTGCACAATTTTTTGCCAATCCTGTAAGAATGCGGCCTCCCGCCAGACCAAGCCATAACCACACTCGAAACTGTCCGCTTTGGCAGCCAGAGAAATGGTTATTTCCATCGCTTTTTCATCTTTTTTATCGGAGTCCTTCAAATGAACCAACGTGCCCTT
>JBIJDQ010000062.1:0-8741 GCA_044344025.1 Rhodoferax sp. | reverse complement strand
GAAGGCCATTGAAAAGGAAGGTCTGAAGAATTACTACATCAACCTGATGGTCATGAATTACGGCAAAGCTGACCTGGGGAATTGCATTGTTCGCGACGGCCAGTGCGACATGACCGCCTCGGCCATTAGGGCAGTCAACAACCTCAGCCGCAAATACCACTTGCCTCTGCGCCGCATTGAGGTCACGCCCATGATAGGCATCAACGACGAAACCAGCAACGTGTTCACGCTTGAAGATGCCCGCAAATTGGCCACATTTGCCAAGACCTATGGCCTGGGGGGTTTGCACTTTTGGTCGCTGAACCGCGACACCCCTTGCTCTGGTCCCTCAGCCAGTGTGTCTGCCACCTGCAACAGCTTGCCGGCCGCCCGAAAGCTGGAATTTACCGAAGCCTTTGCTTGGCTTGCCGCACCCGCGACTGAGTCCCAGCTGCCAGTCAAAAAGTAGCTTGGCGCTTAAAGGGTTTGCAAGCCTTGCACGACCGTGGGGTAACGCAGGCGCAGGCGCAATTCTTTTTTCAGCCGGGTGTTGTCCATGCGGCGGGACTCCCCCATAAAGCTGAGCAGCATCATGGGCAACTGTGCTTGCGCATCCTGACGGGAGACGCGCGGTGGGCGCGGCAAACCATAAAGCTCAGCCGCCAAATCAAAATAGTCGCCCATCTTCAGACAGGTGTCGTCATTGACGTTGTAAACCCGACCTGCGCGCGCGCGCCACATGGCAGCCACACAGGCCCGGGCCAAGTCGTCGGCGTGGATGTGGTTGGTGTACACATCGTCACTGGCTTGCAACACCGGTGTGCCTTTGAGCAACCGAGCCTGGGGTGTACCGCCTTCGCGGTCAGGCGCATAAATGCCGGGAATACGCAGGACGCTGACACGCACCTTGCTGGCTCGGCCAAAGTGCCGAACCCGGTTTTCAGCATCAATTCGCCTTGTAGCCCTTGCTGTTTCTGCATTAGTAGCTCTAGTTTCTATAGCGATATCACCCTGGCAGTCGCCATACACACCACTGGTGGAACCGTACACCAAAGTTTGTGCAGGCGAACGCCTGCGCAGCACTGCCAACAAGGCGTGCGTGCGTGTGTCTTGCCAGCCATTGCCCGGCGGCGGTGCCAGGTGAACCACGCGCGTGGCCAGGCCACCGAGCCGCGCAAGCGAAGCCGCCTTGTCAAGGTTGCCCAGTAGCGGCGTGATGCCACGGGCGCGCAACTCAGACACACGGGCGGCATCGGTGGTCAGTGCCAGCAGCCTGACTCGCGCACCCAAGTCGCGTGCCACGCGCAAGCCCACATCACCGCAGCCCACCAGCAGCACTCGCTCGCGCCGAAAGCGGGCAGGCAGTGCACCGGGGCGGGTGGCATAAAGAAGGGGGTGGGGGTTTCGCAATGCAGGCAAAATTAGCTCCTTTATAAAACCGTCACAAACAATCGCCTTGAGGATAACCAGAATGACCGGATGCAGCTCCCCCGTGACACTTCATATCACCATTGAACCCAGTGGCCGCACTTTCAGTGTGGATCCCACCGACACCCTGCTGGCCGCTGGCATTGCCCAGGGCATCAACCTGCCCTACGGCTGCAAGGATGGGGCTTGCGGCTCTTGCAAGTGCAAAATCCTCAGCGGCACCGTCACCCACGGCCCACACCAAAGCAAAGCGCTCAGTGAGGCCGAGGAGGCACAAGGTTTTGTGCTCACCTGCTGCGCCAGCGCCACCAGCGATGTGGTGCTGGAGTCTCGCCAGGTCACGCCTGAAGGTGCCCTGCCAATCAAAAAAATGCCCACCCGAGTGACTCTGCTTGAAAAAATGTCGCCTGATGTGATGAGGCTGCACCTGCAAATGCCAGCCAACGAGCCCTTGGCCTACCATGCCGGCCAGTACATCGAGTTCTTGCTGCAAGGCGGTCTGCGGCGCAGCTATTCCATGGCCAATGCCCCTCACCTGATTGGCGGGGGCATGGAGCTGCACCTGCGCCACATGCCCGGCGGAAAATTCACCGATCAGGTGTTCTCAACGCTGAAAGAGCGCGATATTTTGCGCATTGAAGGACCCTTTGGCAGCTTCTATCTGCGCGAGGGCAGCACCAAACCGCTCATTTTCCTGGCCTCTGGCACCGGGTTTGCGCCGCTAAAAGCGCTGATTGAGCACATGCAGTTCAAAGGCATCACCCGCCCGGTCACCTTGTACTGGGGTGGCCGCAGGCCGCAAGACCTGTACATGGACGACTGGGTCAAAGCCAAACTACTTGAGATGCCCAATTTGCGCTATGTGCCTGTGGTCTCAGATGCCCTGCCTGAAGACGGTTGGAGCGGACGCACCGGGTTTGTTCATCAGGCCGTGCTGCACGACACGCCAGACTTGAGCGGCTTTCAGGTGTATGCCTGTGGCGCGCCGATTGTGGTTGAGTCGGCCCAGAGAGACTACCTTAAGGCAGGGTTGCCACAGGACGAGTTTTTCGCCGATTCGTTCACCTCTGAGGCAGACAAGCAGCCCGCACTGAAAGCTGAGCCTGTTTAAAAACGGCGGTGTCGCACCCACGCCCTGTTTTTTATTTCTTCACGCCAAACCGCCCAGGCATTGCTGATTCGCAACGTCCTGCGGTTTGAGGCCGTTAGCATTTGGTTTTATCAACAACAGTACCTTGAAGGCGCATCAGCCCGACCAGCCCCTGGTTCGAAGAATCAACTCAAGAAAGAAAGCGATCAATCGCCGCGCGTGATGGGACACCTCAAACAATTGATGGCAAGCTCAAAAACCGCAGAACGTCGGGCGCCGACCCAGGTGCCGGTGGTCGGTCTGGTGACAGGGTTGTTCCATGACGTGCTGAAAAATGACACGTTGAGCCCGATAACCCGGGTATGGGTTGCGCGGCTACAGCTGCCCGTCATGCGCCAAGCCCTGCTTGACCCGGTTGGGTTTGAAGATCCGGCCCATCCCGCCCGGTGTTTGATTGCCAACATCGGAGCATGTTCCTTGGTGCTCATCAATAGCGCACTACCCAGCGGTGAACTTGAAAAGAAAATAAAGCAGCTGGTTGATTTAATCGAGTGTTTTGCGGTAGCAGACCGGCAGGTTTTTGAAAAAGCAAACCAGCAATTTAGCCAATTTTTGGCACACTTTAAAAATAAGACAACCATGCCTATCCTCACGGATGGCACGGCGTGCTTGCATGACCAGAAGAAGGCGCTCACTGCCCACTACCGCGTTGCCATGCGCGATGCGCTGATCAACAAGCCAGTACAAACTGAAATTCGTGAATTTCTTTGCCACGTGTGGACCGAGTCCATGGCCACACACGCCATCGACAAGGGGCTTGAGCACGCACAAGCCGTTGAACTCAAACACATTGCCATGGAACTGGTCGAGATCAATACGGCCTTGCTTCGGCGCAAAGACCGCCACAGTGCCATTGGGAAAGTGCCCCACCTTGTTAAAAAGCTGCGTTTTGGCATGTCGTTGATCGGCTTGTCGATTGAGGTGCAGGACGAACACATCAAAAAAATCGGTACCAACCTGACAGATGCTTTTTTATCAGAGAACCATCCGATCGCGTCCGACGCACCGAACACCGAGCGCCGGTCACCCAAACGGCATCAAAAAAGCGGGCATGGGTCGACCAGCCAAAAAATTGAAATAGAGGGCTTGCTGGTCATTCACGAAGACGCTGACTTGGCCTGGCACCTGTGGGAGTGCGCCTTGGTTGAGCAAGGGCAAAAACCTGCTGCGTCGCACTCGGTCAGTCCCAAAGCCGAACAGGAAACCCAACCAACGCCCTTGGACTACTGGCAAACTTACCGAGGCGATAACCTTTAACGAACTCTCAGGCCAACCAACAGCGTGCGATTCAGTCAAGCCTGGCACCGGTCTCAAACCACTGTTTGACCACCATGCGCTCAGCCTCCGAGATGCCGGTGGTGTTGGTCATGGGCATGACTTTACTTACCACTACCTGCTGGTAAATGTTTTGGGCATGCAGCTTGACCTGGCTGGGTGAGTCCAGCCGGACATTTTTCATCTGCACTTGTGCGCCATGGCACAAGTAGCAGCGCTGCGCCAGGATCGGTTGCAGAATTGCATAACCAATTTGGCCTCCAGTGCTTTCTCCGTCTGGATTTACTGCTATTGAAGTTGACGCACCCTGAGACGGGTCTGACTTCGGTGCCAGCCCGATGACCAGCGCCGCAATCAGCACAACGCCCACCAGCGCGTACCCGAGCGGGTTACCGTTGCGACCCAACTTGTGCCCGTGGCGCAGCACAAAAAACTGCCTGATCGCCGCGCCAGCGGTCATCATGGCGATCAAAATTAGCCAGTTTTGCGGGTGCGTGTAAGTAAAGCTGTAATGCCCACTCAGCATGGCAAACAGCACCGGCAGGGTGAAATAGGTGTTGTGCACACTGCGCTGTTTGCCGCGCACACCGTGAATCGGGTCAACTGGCTCACCGGCCTTGATGGCAGCCACCACCTTGCGCTGACCCGGAATGATCCAGTGCGCCACATTGGCACTCATGCTGGTGGCCAGCATGGCCCCCATCAACAAAAACGCGGCCCGGCCGGCAAACCAATGGCAGGCTAACCAACTCGCCACACACACCAACACAAACACCAGCACACCCACGGTGCGGTCGCCCTGCTTGCCTTGCCCAAACTTGCGGCAAATCAGGTCATAAAGCAACCAGAACACCACCAAAAACAAAATCGCCACGGTCACGGCTTGCCAGGGCAACCAGTCCATCTTGGATTTGTCAATCAGGTAAGTGCCTGCGCTCCACAGGTAAGAGACGGTAAACAGTGAAAAACCCGTCAACCAGGTGCTGTAGCTCTCCCAATAAAACCAGTGCAGGTGTTTTGGCAACTGGGGGGGCCGCACGGCAAATTTGACCGGATGGTAAAAACCACCGCCGTGCACGGCCCACAGTTCACCACTGACACCCTGCTTTTTCAGGTCTTCGTCTTCGGGTGGGGTCAGGCTGCTGTCCAGAAACACAAAATAAAACGACGACCCAATCCAGGCAATGGCGGTCACCACATGCGCCCAGCGCAGCAGCAGGTTGGCCCAATCCAAGAGATAACTTTCCATCATGTGTTCCTTCAGGTTTTATCGCCACAAGCGTGCAGTTGACCCATCACTTGCAAGACTTGTGCCGCTACCGCCACGGCAATCACCTCAGGGGCCTTGCCAGCAATGCCCGCCACGCCAATAGGGCAGGTGATGCCTGCCAACTCTGCCCCTGTGAAGCCACGCGCCTGCAAGCGGTGGCTAAACGTGGCCCATTTGGTTTGGCTGCCAATCAGCCCAATGAAGGGTACATCACACCGTGCGCGTTGGCGTAGCAGGCAGGCGGCCACCACATCCAGGTCTTCGGCATGGCTAAAGCTCATTGCCAGCACCAGCGTCATCGGGGCCAATTCCGCCACGGCCGCCTGCACCGGATCTGAATGCTCAGTGCACACGTTGTCGGGCAACGGATGCGGAAAAATCTCGTCCCGGCTGTCGATCCAAGTCAGGCGCAGCGGCAACTGGCCCAGCACTTGCGCCAGCGCCCGGCCCACATGGCCTCCGCCAAACAGCGCCACAGTGGGCCAGTTCTGGCGGTTTGAGGCAAACGTTGCCTGCAACCGCGGTGCGTCCAGAGCACAGACCGACTCATAACGCAGCACCACTTCACCGCCACAACACTGCCCAAGCGACGGCCCCAGGGCATAACGGCACTCCGTCGCTCCCGGTTGCCCGAGCAAGTGCACCCGGGCCTGTGCCATGGCCTGCCACTCCAGGTGCCCACCGCCAATGGTGCCGAGGCAGTCTTGGGCAAACACTGCCATCCAGGCACCCGCCTCACGCGGCACCGAACCACGGTGGCGCTGCACCGTGACCAGCACCGCGTTATCGGTGGTAAGTCGCGTCAGGAAGTCAGCCTCAGAAGTCACAGACCATTACCTTTTTGAAACATTTGTCAGCCACAAAACCCTTTTTTTGAGGCACATTACGGTGTTGGCACCCGACACCAGCCGGGTCAAATTGGCCATGGCCCTTTTCACAGTGAGACAACGCATGACGACCGCCCAAATCCGCTTCCGCCTGAACACCGTGGCCATTGGCCTGGCCACTGGCATCGGCCTGTTTTTTACGGGCTGCACCTCGGTGCCACTGCCACCACCGGCCCCCATGCCGCAGCCCAAACCCGCGCCCCCGCCATTGGCCAAACCCACGCCCGCTGCACCCGCACCCGTGGTGGTGGCGCCTCAGGCCACCCCTAGCGCACCGTCGCAAGCCGCCAACGCGCGCGACTATCGACGCGATGCTGCTGGCCATTTGTATGAAAAAAACAAGGCCCGCATTTACCGTGGCAAGATGCCGCCCCTGCTTTACGCCATCGGGACACTGCAAGTTGAGGTGGATTCCCGTGGGCGGGTCACTGGCACCAGTTGGATGCGCGCACCCAAACACGCGCCAGAGGTGATGGCCGAAATTGAGCGCACTGTGCGCCAGGCCGAGCCCTACCCTGCCCCCGCGCGCATGGGTCGGGTAACCTACACCGACACTTGGCTGTGGCACAAAAGCGGCTTGTTCCAACTCGACACCCTGACCGAAGGGCAGCTCTGACACCTCAGGAGCCCCGGTAAGTTGAATAACTCCAGGGACTCACCAGCAGCGGTACATGGTAGTGCTGTGCAGGGTCTGCCACGCCAAAGTCCAGGCTCACATCACCCAAAAAATTGGGTTCGGGCAGCACCACACCGCGTGCCTTGAAATACGCCGCCACCGCAAACACCAACCGGTAGGTGCCGCGCTGCAACGAGGTGTGGTCCAGCAACAAACCATCCGGGTTGCGACCATCCTGGTTCAACACAAACTGCTTCAGACAGTGCGCGCTGCTGCCATCGGTGGCGTAAAGCGTGACCTGCATACCCACTGCAGGTGTGCCGTGCATCGTGTCCAAAACATGTGTACTCAGTCCCATGGTGTTTCCCTCAAAAATTGGTCAAAGTGTATACACTTTTAATAGATGCAGCTATCATGCCAGCATGTTTACCGCCGCCCAACCCGACAGCACACCATCGTCCACGCACCAGATCGTTACCGCGCTGACGCAGGCCATCGTGACACACCAGTTGCCGCCGGGCACCAAACTGGTCGAGCAAAAAATTGCCAGCCAGTTTGGTGTGTCGCGCACTCTGGTGCGCCAAGCTTTGTTTCAACTCTCGCAGCACGGACTGATCCGCATGGAGCCCGCCCGGGGCGCGTTTGTGGCCACACCATCGGCAGACGAGGCTCGCCAGGTGTTTGCAGTGCGGCGCATGCTGGAAGCCGAAATGGTGCGCGCCTTTGTGCGCCAGGTGAGTCTGGCCCAAATCAGGACGCTCAAGACCCATGTCAAGTCCGAGAAGGCGGCGCTTGGCCGCAATGACCCAAGCGCCCGCGCCGAGCGCACCCAATTGCTGCGCGACTTTCATGTTCACATGGCCGAACTCATGGGCAACCAGGTGTTGGCTGAGTTGCTGGCAGCCCTGATTTCACGCTGCTCACTGATCACGCTGATGTACCAATCTGCCCGTGCAGCCGAACACTCCAGCGATGAACATGCACAAATCATCGACGCGCTGGCCGCCAAGGACGAGGCTTTGGCCATACGCCTGATGGACGAGCACTTGCAGCATGTGCAAGCTGGTCTTGATTTTGCTTCGCAAGCACCCTGTGCCCTACCCAACCAGCCAAAACCCGATGAACCACTACAACAGCACCCTGGCCTACCCGCGTGACCTGGCAGGTTACGGACCCAAACCACCGCATGCCCAGTGGCCGAACCAAGCCCGTATTGCCGTGCAGTTTGTGCTGAACTACGAGGAAGGCGGTGAAAACTGCGTGTTACACGGTGACGCGGGCTCTGAGCAGTTTTTGTCCGAAATGGCCAACCCGGCCAGCTACCCGGAGCGCCACATCAGCATGGAGGGCATTTACGAATACGGCTCACGTGCAGGTGTCTGGCGCATCTTGCGCGAATTTGAGCAACGTGGGCTGCCACTCACCGTGTTTGGGGTCAGCATGGCGCTTGAACGGTACCCTGAACTGGTGCAGGCCTGCCAGAGTCTGGGTCATGAAATCGCCTGCCACGGCTGGCGCTGGATTCACTACCAGAGCCTGCCCGAAGCCGTGGAGCGTGAACACATGGCGCGTGGCATGGAGATCCTCACCGCATTGATGGGCGAGCGCCCGCTGGGCTGGTACACCGGGCGCGACAGTCCCAACACCCGCCGTCTGGTGGCTGACTTTGGCGGTTTTGAGTACGACAGTGACTACTACGGCGACGACCTGCCGTTCTGGATGCAGGTGAAGAAGACCGATGGCACTGTGGTGCCGCAGCTCATCGTGCCCTACACGCTGGACTGCAACGACATGCGTTTTGCCCTGCCGCAGGGTTATTCGCACGCTGATCCGTTCTTTCAGTACATGAAAGACACGTTTGATGTGCTTTATGCCGAGGGCGACCCGGCGGGCCTGAACGCACCCAAGATGATGAGTGTCGGCATGCATTGCCGCCTGCTCGGGCGGCCAGGACGAATCGTGGCCTTGCAACGGTTTTTGGATTACATCGGGCAGCAGGAGCAGGTGTGGGTGTGTCGGCGGCTTGACATTGCACGGCATTGGCGCGATGTGCATACCTATGTGGCCGGGAACGACTTTTAATTGCTTTTTTTATGCCTTTTATGCCTTTAGTGCTTGATGGTGTTGCGTGAGTAG
>JBIJDQ010000085.1:0-7665 GCA_044344025.1 Rhodoferax sp. | reverse complement strand
TTGACGTGATTTTTGTATTCCCCCCCCTATCCCCCCCGCACCTACTCCCCCCCGCCGGGGCGGAAAGGGGAGCTAACAGCCGTATTTGGGCGACGCTGTTCACTGAAGTCTTACACGCCGTAGGGCAGTTAGTGCGAGCCACAACAGGCGGGCAACTCGCTGTTTTGCAAAAATCGGCACTGTCAATCCATCAAATTCTGATGCCAATTTTTCGCAGCCTTCCAATTGCAAACCGTTTGCCTGCACCAACTGCCCTTCGGCGTGTAAGACTTCACTCAAAACACACGGCCAAATATGGCTGTTTAGCCCCCCTTTACGCCCCGGCGGGGGTGGAGAGGTGTTGGGGGAGAGGGGGGGATTACAAAATCCTCCACACTCAACCCACTCAAAAAAGGGAAACACCATGCCCTTGACCCAGCCCCTTACCCTGCCGCAACTCAACACCACCAACGCAGAAGAAGCATTGCACCTGCTAGACGGCCTGTACGAACACTCCCCCTGGATCGCCCAGGCCGCCCTGCAACAACGCCCCTTCACCAGCTTGGCCCAGCTCAAACACGCCCTGGCCGAAGTCGTCAGCCAAGCCAGCCTTGAACAGCAACTTGACCTAATCCGCGCCCACCCCGAGTTGGCAGGCAAAGCCATGGTGAGCCAAAGCCTGACGGCCGAGTCGACCCACGAGCAAAACAAAGCCGGGTTGACGAATTGCAGCGCCGAAGAATTTGCCCTGTTGCAGCAACTCAATTCGGATTACAACGCCAAATTTGGTTTTCCGTTCATTCTGGCCGTGCGTGGCCCACGGGGTACAGGGCTAACCCGCCAGGAGATCATTGCCACGTTTCAAAGGCGGCTGCAAGGCCACCCGCAATTTGAACTGCAGGAAAACCTGCGCAACATCCACCGCATTGCCGAGATTCGACTCAATGACAAATTTGGCTTCACACCCACACTGGGCCATGCGGTGTGGGACTGGCAGGAGGCGCTTGGCCAACACACCGAGGTGGCGGGCCAATTGACCGTGACCTACCTCACCGACGCGCACAGCGCCTGCGCCGAGTCCATCCAGACCACCATGCTGGCCTGCGGGTTTGACACAGCAGAAATTGATGCGGTGGGCAACGTGGTCGGAAGATATGAAAATAATAGCTACTCATGCATATCTGACGAGCACTACAAGCCTAAATCATCAAAAACATTGCTCACTGGCAGCCATTTCGACACGGTGCGCAACGCTGGCAAGTACGACGGCCGCCTGGGCATCTTTGTGCCCATGGTTTGTGTACAGGAACTTGCAGGTGCCAAGCGCCGCCTGCCGTTTGCGCTTGAAGTGGTGGCATTTGCCGAAGAAGAAGGCCAGCGTTTTAAGGCCACTTTTTTGGGCTCGGGCGCACTCACCGGTGATTTCAAACCCGAATGGTTGAACCAGCTGGATGCCGATGGGGTGATCATGCTCACCGCCATGCAGCAGGCAGGCGTGTGTGGCGCACAGGACGATGCCACCACCGTGCTGGCACGCATTGCCCGCCTGAAACGTGACCCAGCCCAGTACCTGGGGTTTGTTGAAGTGCACATCGAGCAAGGCCCGGTGCTCAACGCCTTGAACCTCCCCTTGGGCGTGGTGACCTCCATCAACGCCAGCGTGCGTTACACCGGCCACGTCACCGGCCAAGCCAGCCATGCGGGCACCACCCCCATGGCGCAGCGCAGCGACGCGTTATGCGCCGTGGCCGAGCTGGCGCTGTACCTGGAGCAGCGTGCCTTGCAGGACGGCGACTCAGTCGCCACCATGGGCCAAATCCAGGTGCCCCAAGGCAGCGTCAACGTGGTGCCAGGGCGCTGCACGTTCAGCCTGGATTTAAGGGCGCCCAATGACCTACAGCGCAATACCCTTGAACGCGACGCGCTCTCGAAATTAGAGCAAATTTGCCTGCAACGCCACGTCGGTTTTAAGGTGCAGCAAACCATGCGGGCCAGCGCGGCGCCCAGCGCACCGTTGTGGCAACAGCGTTGGGAAGCCGCCGTGGCCAGCCTGGGCCTACCGGTGTACCGGTTGCCCAGTGGCGCGGGCCATGATGCCATGAAGCTGCACGACCTCATGCCCCAAGCCATGCTGTTTGTGCGTGGCCAAAATGCGGGCATCAGCCACAACCCGTTGGAATCCACCACCAGCGATGACATGCAACTGGCGGTTGGGGCGTTTGCCCGATTGCTGGAGCAGATCAGCACCGGGGGGTTTTAGTTGCCACTCAAAAACATCCTTAACTGTAAATTAGATAGCACAAAACATATACCCATCAATCCCCTTGAACATAAAGTATCAAAAAAATACACCATGACCACCTACACCGACCTCGACAATTGGATTGATGCCCACTTTGATGAACAAGTGGCTTTTTTGCAGGAACTCATCCGGGTGCCCACTGACACCCCACCGGGCAACAACGCACCCCACGCCGAACGCACTTTCAAGCTGCTTCAAGCCATGGGCATCACGGCTGAAAAACACCCCGTGCCTGCCGCCGAAGTTCAGGCCGCCGGGCTGCAAAGCATCACCAACCTGATCGTGCGCCGCCCCTATGGTGCTGGCGGCAAAACCATTGCGCTCAATGCCCATGGCGACGTGGTGCCCCCCGGCGACGGCTGGACCCATAACCCCTACGGCGGCGAGGTGGTGGATGGCCAAATTTATGGCCGCGCCAGCGCGGTGAGCAAGTGTGACTTTTCCACCTACACCTTTGCCATGCGCGCCCTGGAAGCGGTGTGCAAGCCGCAACAAGGCCAGCTTGAGTTGCTGTTCACCTACGACGAAGAGTTTGGTGGCGAGGTCGGCCCCGCGTGGCTGCTCAAACACGGCCTTACCCGCCCTGACCTGATGGTGGCCGCCGGGTTCAGCTACCAGGTGATCACCGCGCACAACGGCTGCTTGCAGCTTGAAGTGACCGTACACGGCCTGATGGCACATGCCGCCATCCCTGACTCGGGTGTGGATGCCTTGCAGGCTGCCATCAAAATCCTCAACGTGTTGTACGCCCAAAACGCACTTTACAAAGCCATCACCTCGCAGGTGCAAGGCATCACCCACCCCTACCTGAACGTGGGGCTGATTGAAGGTGGCACCAACACCAATGTGATCCCGGGGCGGGTTCGCTTCAAGCTCGATCGGCGCATGATCCCGGAAGAAAACGCCGCACAGGTGGAGGCCACCTTGCGCGGACTCATCACTCAGGCCGCAGCCGACTCACCCGGTGTCACCGTGGAGGTGCGGCGCATCTTGTTGGCCCAAAGCATGAAGCCACTGCCCGGCAACCAGCCGCTGGTGGATGCCATCCAAACACACGGCAAAGCGGTGTTTGGTGAAGACATTCCCGCCATGGGCACCCCGCTGTACACCGATGTGCGCCTGTTCTGTGAGGCCGGTATTCCTGGCGTGATCTACGGGGCCGGGCCACGCACTGTGCTGGAGTCCAACGCCAAGCGAGCCGACGAGCACTTGGCACTGGATGACCTGCGCCGTGCCACCAAGGTGGTGGCACGCAGCCTGTTTGATTGGCTGGCTTAACGGCCGCCCCTCAGCCAAGAGTAAAGTAACGCCCGTTCCATAACAACAGGAGACTCTATGACAAACAAGCTTTCACCGGTCGAACAGGCCCTGCGCGATGCCGCCTGCGACTACCACCGCATGCCCACGCGCGGCAAAATCTCCGTCAATGCCACCAAGCCGCTGCATAACCAGCGTGACCTGTCACTGGCCTATTCCCCAGGCGTGGCTTACCCCTGCCTTGAGATTCAGGCCAATCCGGCACTGGCGCACGAGTACACCAGCCGCGGCAATCTGGTAGGCGTGATCACCAACGGCACCGCGGTGCTGGGCCTGGGCGACATTGGGCCGTTGGCTGGCAAACCGGTGATGGAGGGCAAGGGCTGCCTGTTCAAGAAGTTTGCTGGTATTGATGTGTTTGACATCGAATTGGCTGAGAACGACCCCGACAAGCTGATCGAGATCATTGCCGCCATGGAGCCCACGTTGGGCGGCATCAACCTGGAAGACATCAAGGCGCCTGAGTGCTTTTACATCGAGCAAAAGCTCAGTGAACGCATGGGCATACCCGTGTTTCATGATGACCAGCATGGCACGGCCATCATCTCCAGCGCGGCGTTGCTCAATGGCCTGGAGCTGGTGGGCAAACGCATTGAAGATGTCAAGGTGGCAGTGTCGGGCGCGGGCGCTGCGGCGCTGGCCTGCCTGGATGTGATGGTGGGCCTGGGTGTGCAGGTGAAAAATGTAGTGGTGTGTGACTCCAAAGGCGTGGTGTACCACGGGCGCCCGGGTGGTTTTGACGAGTCCAAGGCGCGTTTTGCACAAGATACCGACATGCGCCACCTGGCAGACGCCGTCAATGGGGCGGACGTGTTTCTGGGCTGCTCTGCGGCGGGTGTGTTGACCCAAGACATGGTGAAGACCATGGCACCTAAACCCATTATTTTGGCGCTGGCCAACCCCGAGCCAGAAATCCGCCCTGAACTGGCCCGTGAAGTGCGCCCCGACTGCATCATTGCCACGGGCCGTTCGGACTACCCGAACCAGGTCAACAACGTGTTGTGCTTCCCGTACATCTTCCGGGGTGCGCTGGACTGTGGTGCCACAAAAATCACCAAAGAGATGAAGCTGGCCTGTGTGCGCGAAATTGCCGACTTGGCCAAGGCCGACATCAGCGAAGAAGTGGCCCATGCCTACGCCGGGCAGGAGTTGGCGTTTGGGGTGGACTTCATCATCCCCAAACCGTTTGACTCGCGCCTGATTTTGCGCATTGCCCCGGCTGTGGCTGCAGCGGCTGAGGCCTCCGGGGTGGCCACCCGCCCCATCAAGGACATGGACGCGTACCGCCGGGAACTCTCGCGCTTTGTATATTCCACCGGTCTGTTGATGGAACCGGTGTTCAATGCCGCCCGCATCGCCCCTGCGGCCTCCAAACGTGTGGCGTACGCCGAAGGCGAGGACGAGCGTGTGCTGCGTGCTGCACAAATCGTGATTGAAGGCGGTTTGGCGCGCCCTATTCTGATTGGCCGCCCTGCGGTGATTGAAGCCCGCATCACCAAAGCGGGTCTGCGCCTGCAACAGGGCAAAGATTTTGACGTTTGCAACCCCGAAGATGACCCGCGCTTTCGCCAGTACTGGGAAACTTACCACCGGCTCATGGGGCGCAGTGGGGTAAGCCCCGAGGCAGCCAAGGCGGCGGTGCGCCGCTCTACCACCACCATTGCCGCGTTGATGGTCAAACTCGGCGATGCCGATGCCATGCTGTGTGGACTGCATGGCCGCTTTGACGTGCACCTGGACCATGTGCGCGACGTGATTGGCATGGCAGAAGGGGTTTCGAGCTTTGCCACCTTGAATGCCCTGATGTTGGAGCGCCATTCGCTGTTTGTGGCCGACACCTATGTTAACGAAGACCCCAGCGCTGAACAGCTGGCCAACATTGCCAAAATGGCCGCCGACGAGGTGCGTCGTTTTGGCGTGCCCGCCAAAGTCGCCTTTCTGTCCCATTCAAATTACGGCTCGTCCAATCGGGGGTCGGCCCGCAAGATGCGCCTGGCGCGCGACTTGTTCAAGGCAGCTTGCCCGACCATTGAATGCGACGGGGAGATGCAAGGTGATGCCGCCCTGTCAGAAGAAATTCGCAGTGCCAACCTGCTTGACACCACTTTGAGTGGCTCGGCCAACATCCTGATTTGCCCGAACCTGGATGCGGCCAACATCTTGTTCAATGTGCTCAAGATGACCGGTGGCAATGGGGTCACGGTGGGGCCGATTCTGTTGGGCGCAGCAGCCACCGCCCATGTGCTCAACCCCTCTTCAACGGTACGCCGGGTGGTCAACATGACTGCGCTTGCCGTCGCGGACGTGAGCGCGCTGCGTTAACCCTGGTCACCCAGGTCAATCACCTGGGCTACCGGCACGTCGCCCAAGGGCTCGAAATGAGCCACCACAAAGGCGCGTGTCGGGTGGTCTGCGGCATCAATCAGCAGGTCAGTGAGGAAGTCTTTGGCGGGCAAATCCAGCGCGGCGAACGGCTCGTCAATCAGGGTCAAGGGCGCGCCTGCGGCAAAGGCAGCGCTCAACCAGACCTTGCGCCGGGTACCCGCAGACAACATGTACAAGGGCTTGTGCAGGTGCTCGGCCAGTGAAAAGCCGTCCACCAAGTCCGACATCAGTGGGGCATTGACTGCGGCAAATGTCTGGCTGCCCTGGCGCTGTGCCTCAAAATATCCCAGCGGGGTGAGCGCATCGAAGGCTTTAGTGGCTGGCTCGATCCAAAACACCTGCTGCTGGTATCGTTTGGTTTGTGCCCCCAGGGCAATGTCACCGAAGGCCAACTTGCCCGATTGGGCGGCCATTTGGCCCGCCAACAAACGCAACAAGGTGGTTTTTCCAGTGCCATCACCGCCCCGCACAAGTGTGATGCCCGGGCCGATAGTCAACGAAAGTTCTCGCCACAAAAGGCGCTCTGGATAAGAAAAGCACAGGTGGTCAACGGATAAAACAGGGGTCATCATGGCCACAGTGTCGGTCAATTTCAAGCGCCTCGGTGGCTCACGCAGATGCAAAAAAGCCCACAGGTCTCGCGACCTGCGGGCTTGTCAGAAAGTTGGCTGGCGTTTAGCGGTCCGTCTTGGAGAAACGTTTTTGTGCGTCACGTGGCACAAACACCTTGCCACCACCGGCAGGCTTGGAAAACGCTGGCTTGCCAAATGCAGGCTTGCGGGCTGCAAAGTCACCACGCGGGGCAAAGTCGCCACGTGGTGCAGAATCACCGCGGGGTGCGAAATCACCACGGGGTGCGGCACCACCGGCGTTACGGTCACCGGCAAAACGGTCATTGAAGCCACCCTTGCGCTCGTAGCTGAAACCTTCACGTGGAGCGGACGGGCGCTCCTCGCGTCCGGCAAAACCACCACCGCTATTATTTTGGTAGCCACCAGCGCCGACTACACGGGGACCACCAGCATTTCTGTCAGCAAAACCGCCGCGTGGCGCATCGAACCCACCACGAGGGGCGTCAAAACCGCCACTGCGACCACCACCGCCAAATTTCCGGTCACGGGACTGGAAATCACCGCCGCCGCGGTTGTCACGACCACCAAAACCACTTGGGCGTGACTCTGGAATGCGTTGTTTGGGTTCCAGGCCTGGCACCACCTCAGCCTTGATCGGCTGGCGGTTGAACGACTCAATGTCAAAAATCTTGCGACGGTCACGCAACTCGGCAAACGTCACCGCCAGACCATCACGGCCAGCGCGACCGGTGCGGCCAATGCGGTGGGTGTAATCTTCGGCCTTCATGGGCAGGCCAAAGTTGAACACGTGGGTGACGGTAGGCACGTCAATGCCGCGTGCAGCCACATCGGTAGCCACCAAAATTTGCACCTGGCCCTGGCGCAAGGCCATCAGGCGACGGTTGCGCAAACCCTGGCTCAAGGCACCATGCAGGGCCACGGCATCAAAACCATCTTGTTGCAGGTCATTGGCCAAACCGTCGCACTCAATTTGGGTGCTGGCAAACACAATAGCCTGGTTGATGGTGGTATCGCGCAGCCAGTGGTCAAGCAGCTTGCGCTTGTGCTGGGCGTTGTCGGCCCAGAAAAGCACTTGCTTGATGTTGGCGT
>JBIJDQ010000206.1:0-4942 GCA_044344025.1 Rhodoferax sp. | reverse complement strand
GCACTGTTTGAGTTGCTTGGTATCAAGCAGTTGCAGCAAGCCAGCGGGGGTTTGCGGCACGGCCTGCTGCAAGACTTGCTGGGCTCGGGACATCACTACACCGATTTACGGGACCATTCGGTGGAGAGACTGGCTGCCAAGTTTGGGGCCGACCCTACCCATGGCAACCGTGTTGGCGAGGTTGCCAACACACTTTACAAACAAATGACAGCAGGTGTCACCGATGCAAGGGTCAGCAGAAAACTTGCCTGGGCGGGTCAGTTGCATGAAATTGGCAGCCATATCTCGCACAGCGACAGCCACAAACATGGCGCCTACATTCTTGCCAACACCGATGCCATGGGGTTTGCCCAGACCGAATTGCACAAGCTGAGTCAACTGGTGCTCGGGCATCGCGGCAAACTACGCAAACTCGAAGCGGATTTTGAAGATGACTTGTTCATTCAGCAGTTGCTGGTATTGCGACTGGCAGTGGCCTTGTGTCACGCCAGACGTGATCCCGATGTCAAAGGCATCCGCTTGAGCCGAAAAGCCAATCAGGCCAAACACTTCAGCCTGAGCGTGTCGAAAGACTGGGTGAAGTTGTTTCCACAGTCAGCGCATTTGCTCAATGAGGAATGTGTGGCCTGGGACAAGACACCTTGGTCACTGAGTGTGGCCGAAGCCTGAAGATGGTCAGACTTTGGGCTTGTCGCTGTGTGACACCTCGTAGCCATCGGCCACGTAAGCGGGGCCTTTCATTAGCCAGACGATGACACAGCCAATGGCGACCGTCAACGCCACGCTCCAGAGAAAAACCACCAAACCAATCATGACAAAGTCAAAAGTCTGAATGTTGTGTTCAATCTCGGCGGCGGTGCCTTGGTTGAACAGCAAGCGGGCCAAGCCAGCCAGACCGGCCGGTAGCACCGTGCCGACCAACAGTGCATTCGGCAGCATGCGCAACACACGCACTTCAAAACCGTAAGGCGTGCGCTGAAATCCAGGGAGTTTTTTGAGCCAGTTCATGCGCCAATTTTAGGGACCATAAGCCGGGGGTGACATGTCAAGGGCTTTGCGCACTGCTTGACCCGGTCCTCCGCTACAACCACTTCTGCATGAACTGGGCTTGCCCCATGGAAGGGTCCAATTGGTAATTATCAAAGCCCAGGCGACAGTACAGCTTTTTCGCTGGGCCATTGCCTTCAAGCACTTCCAGGGTGAGTTTGCAAGCACCACGGGCACGAGCCAATTCCTCTACTTTGACCAGCATCAACTCTCCCACACGCTGGCCACGGTGCGATGCCGTTACCACCACATCGTGCACATTCACCAGCGGTTGACAGGCAAAGGTCGAGAACCCCTCCACACAATTGATCAGTCCCACCCCCACGCCAGCTTGCGTATCGTCAAACGCCAGCACACTGAACATGGTGGGCCTTGCCAGCAGGGCTGATGGCAAGTTTGCATGTGCAAACTCGGACAGGCCTTCACCGCCCCCCATGGGGTCGCGCGCGTAACCGTCGAGCAAGTCAATCAGGGTACGAATGTGGTCAGGGTTGCCGTAATCAGCCTGCACAATTCTGAGTTTGAGTTCCATAAGCGACAAGGGGTTAGCCGGTAATGGTGCGTGCAATCCGCTGCGCACAAGCCTTAGCCTGTGCGCCATCACGGGCTTCAACCATCACCCGCACCAGCGGTTCGGTGCCACTGGGTCGAATCAGTACGCGGCCCGTTTGCCCCAGTTCTGCCTCAACTGAGCGAGTTTCAGAATCCAGATTCGGGCTGGCCTTCCAGTCTTGGCCAGGCTTCAATCGAATGTTGATCAAGGTTTGAGGAAACAGCACCACATCGCTGAGCAGCGTGGCCAGTGACTTGCCACTGCGCACACTGGTTTGCAGCACTTGCAGTGCAGAAATCAGGCCATCACCTGTGCTGTGTTTGTCCAGGGCCAACAAATGCCCCGAACCCTCTCCCCCCAGAAGCCATTGGTGCTTTTCAAGTTCTTCAAGCACATAACGGTCACCCACTTTTGCCCTCACAAACTCAACACCACGCGCCCTCAAAGCCACTTCAACCGCCAAGTTGGTCATTAGCGTGCCAACCACGCCTGGAACCGCTTCATGGCGCCTCAGGCGATCATCGGCCATCAAATAGAGCAATTCATCACCATTGAACAAGCGCCCTTGGGCATCTACCAGCTGCAAACGGTCGGCGTCACCGTCAAGCGCTACACCAAAATCAGCGCGGTGGGCTCTCACCGCCTCGATCAAGGCCTCCGGGTGGGTGGCACCGCAGGCTTTGTTGATGTTCAAACCATCCGGCGCGCAAGCGATGGAAATCACCTCAGCACCCAGTTCATGGAACACCTTGGGTGCAATGTTGTAAGCCGCGCCATTGGCACCATCAACCACAATACGCAAACCTCTGAGGGTCAGGTTATTGGAGAAGGTGCTTTTGCAAAACTCAATGTAGCGCCCAGCCACATCGTCCAAGCGGCGTGACCGACCCAAATTGGCAGAGTCCGCCCAGACTGGTGCCTCGGCCAAGGTGGCTTCCACATCAAGCTCCCAGGCATCCGGCAGCTTAGTGCCCTGTGCACTGAAAAATTTGATGCCATTGTCCTCAAAGGGGTTGTGGCTGGCACTGATCACCACGCCCAAGGAAGCCCGTTGAGTGCGCGTGAGGTAGGCCACGCCTGGTGTTGGCAATGGCCCGAGAAGCACCACGTCGACCCCAGCTGAATTGAAACCACTCTCTAAAGCACTCTCAAGCATGTAACCAGAAATTCGGGTGTCTTTGCCAATCAATACGGTCGGTTTTGCTTCGGTACGCTTAAGTACCCGCCCCACGGCATGGGCCAACTTAAGTACAAAGTCAGCCGTGATGGGTGGCTGCCCAACTGTGCCACGAATGCCATCTGTACCAAAAAATTGTCTTGTCATTTTTGTCCTTCACCTGGTTGAATGCTGCGAAAACTGCACTGATCTTATCGCCTGAAACACTTTCAGAACTTGCACCGTTTCCTTGACATCATGCACCCTCAACACTGAAGCGCCACGTTCTGCAGCCATCAATGCTGCGGCCAGGCTGGGTGCCAATCGGTCCTGTGCAGCCAATGTGCCACCCGCAGCAGCGTCCACGGCCATGTCGGCCAATGATGATTTTCGGGACCACCCAGCCAATAGTGGGTAACCCGCTGCAAGCAACAGGTCTTGCCGCGCCAAAAGTGAAAAATTCTGCAGAACGGTTTTTCCAAAACCAATACCCGGATCCAGCATGATTCTGGCCCTATTGACCCCTAGTGCTTGCAGATCAAGCGCAGTTTGCTCTAAAAAAAGTCGCACCTGGGACACCACTTCACCCTGCATCGGTTGCACCTGCATGGTGGTGGGCTCGCGGTGCATGTGCATCAGGCACACGCCGCAGTTAGAGTGCGATGCAATCACCTGGCTCGCAGTGACTTGGCGGTGCTCGCCTTGCCAACGCAGGGCCCAAATGTCGTTAATGATGTCGGCCCCAAGGTCCAGCACAGCCCGCATGACTTGCGGCTTATAGGTGTCCACAGACAGGGGTACGCCCAACTTGAGCGCCTCACGCACAACCGGCACAACCCGTGCAAGTTCGTCATCCAGCCCAAGGGCTTGAGCCCCGGGGCGCGATGACTCGCCACCAATGTCAAGAATATCGGCACCGTCCTTTACAAGTTGCTCGCAGTGCCGCAGTGCCGCTTGGGTGGACCCGTGTTGGCCACCGTCAGAAAAGGAGTCAGGTGTGACGTTGACGATACCCATCACCTTCGGATGGCTCAAATCAATTTGAAAACGTGTGGTTTGCCATGCCATAGCGGGTCCTTATTACCAAAAAAAACGGGGCAAGCGCCCCGTTTTTTAATGTTCAAAACTTTTAAGCCGCCGTCGGTGCCGCATCAGTATTGACTGCGGGTGTACCGCCGGTGCCACCGCCTTCAGAACCCGCCGCAGGCACACGAGGCGACCAGTCCTTGGGTGGACGCGGTGGTTTGCCCGCCATGATGTCGTCAAGTTGGTCGCTGTCAATGGTTTCCCATTCCAACAGTGCCTTGGCCATGACATGCATCTTGTCACTGTTTTCTTCAATCAGACGACGCGCCAGGGCGTACTGCTCATCAATAATGCGGCGTACCTCCGCATCCACCTTTTGCATGGTTTCTTCACTCATGTTTGTGGTCTTTGTCACTGAGCGGCCCAAAAACACCTCACCCTCGTTTTCGGCGTAGACCATCGGGCCCAAGGCCGCGGTCATGCCATAACGCATGACCATGTCGCGTGCAATTTGTGTGGCACGCTCAAAGTCGTTGCTGGCACCGGTGGTCATCTGGTTCATGAATACTTCTTCGGCAATTCGGCCTCCAAACAGCATGCTGATCTGGTTCAGCATGAACTCCTTGTCATAACTGTAGCGGTCCTGAGCAGGCAGACTCATGGTGACGCCCAAGGCACGGCCACGCGGAATAATGGTGACCTTGTGTACGGGGTCACATTTTGGCAAGAGCTTGCCGATCAATGCGTGGCCTGACTCGTGGTAAGCCGTATTACGCCGCTCTCCCTCGGGCATGACCATGCTCTTGCGTTCAGGGCCCATGAGGATTTTGTCCTTGGCCTTCTCGAAGTCCTGCATCTCCACCGTTCGGGCATTGCGGCGCGCAGCCATCAATGCCGCTTCGTTACACAGGTTGGCCAAGTCCGCGCCACTCATGCCAGGCGTACCACGGGCAATTACCGCCGGGTTGACATCTTGACTCAACGGCACTTTGCGCATGTGCACGTTCAAAATCTGCTCACGGCCGCGAATGTCCGGCAGCGTCACATAAACCTGCCGGTCAAAGCGACCAGGGCGCAGCAGCGCGGCATCCAGAATATCAGGGCGGTTGGTTGCAGCAACCACAATCACACCGACGTTGGTCTCAAAGCCGTCCATCTCC
>JBIJDQ010000204.1:0-4959 GCA_044344025.1 Rhodoferax sp. | reverse complement strand
CGTTAATCGGCCCATTGGGTAGGCCGATCAAGATGAAGAATTTGTTCAAGACAATGCTCAGGCGCTGGAAACTGGTGTTTGTGTCGCTGGTGGCTCTGGGGTTTTTCTCGGTGGGTGTGGGTGTGTCTGGTGCTTATGTGCTGGCAGCGACCAGTACCGAGGAATTTTGCGTGGGTTGCCATGAAATGTCGTACAACTTTGCCGAGTACAAAGGCACGATTCACGACACCAACCGCACCGGGGTGCGCGCCATTTGTACCGATTGCCATGTGCCGCATGAGCCAGGTCCCTTGATTCTGGCCAAGATCAAGGCCTCTAAAGACGTGTATTACACCTACATTTCCCCGTCGATTGACACCAAGGAAAAGTTTGAGGCCAAGCGTGCGGTCATGGCCCAGCGTGTGTGGCGTGAGATGAAAGAAAGTGACTCGCATACCTGCCGCAGTTGCCACCGGGCCGACAAGATGAGTGTGGAGTTGCAAACCCCCAAAGCGCAAGCGCGCCATGCCAAAGGCAAGGCCGAGGGCAAGACCTGCATTGAGTGCCACTTTGCCATTGCGCACAAGGAGCCCGATGGGCCAGGGCCTACTGAGTTGTTTGCGGCAGACGCTGCCAAGTCGAAATGAAGCGTCGATTTTTTGTTCTTTTAACCTGAGGAGATGAGATGAAGTTGAATCTTTTAGCTGCTGTCGCCTGTGCGGCCATTGCCCTGCCTGCCATGGCTGCAGATGTGACCTACCGCAAAGATGTGGCACCCATGCTGCAAAAATACTGCGCAGAATGCCATTCTGAAAAAGCCGAGTCTCCCTCGATGGCCGAGTTCAAGTTGGACGAGGAAAAGTACAAAAAAGCCAAGGTTGGACCACGCAGCGACACCTATGAACACCTCTTGCAATTGGTGAACGGCAATTCCACTGGTGCCTTCATGCGCCGCCTGGACGACGGCACCAACCCTTACGCCAAGGGTAAACCTGGCAACATGTACTTGTACCTTTGCGAAAAAGACAATAAGGACAACAACGCAGAATGTGCTGCCAACTTGAAAGTCTTGAAAGCCTGGGTGGTCGGAGAAGGTGCCACGCAATGGGACATGAATGGCATTGGCCAACGCGGCGACATGCCACCCATCAGCATGGAACAATTGAGAAAAATCAAAGCCAAGTATTGAGACCAAGACAAACTTCGCCTCACCCCCGCAACGGGGTATGTTGACAAAAAAGCCGCTGTGACCCAGCGGCTCTTTTTGTTGTGGCCTGAAGATCAGCGCCGTTCTTGGAGCGTCTGAATATGCGCCAGGATGTCGTTGGTGACTTTGGGGTCTATTTCCCTCAGTGCGGGCATGGTGTCGTCCGGGTGGCCGTTGAGCATGTTGTGCAGGCTGTGCCAAGGGTCTTCTTTGGACACTTTGCCAAGAGAGCGTTTGGCAACATACCGACCCTCCAGTCCATGGCAGCCCGCGCACATGCTGCGATAGTGCGACGCACCAAGCGCGGCATCGCCACGAGACAGGCCGGTGCGCGGGTCAATCACCGTGTCCATGTCGATTTGGCCGTAGCTGACAAAGTTAGCCAGGTCTTGGAGGTCCCGGGGTGTCAATACCGCGCTGTAATGGTGCGAGCTGCTGCGTAAAACGCCCAGCGTCAGTTTCGGGTCGGCCCCAACCAAGGCACGAATGCCCTTGATGCCCGTGGCATGGTTGCCCTTGGCATACTGGCCTGAATTGCCTTTGTAGTCCCAGCCGTGGCATTCCTTGCAGCGCCAAGTGTCAGGGGCGGCGTTGGCGTAATAGGCCTTGGGTGGATAAGCCGGGTGCATCAAAGACTGGCGCAGGCCAGCGGTGTGAACTTGCCAGTCGTCGTAAAGACGCCCGCCATTGGCAACGGAGGCCGCCAGATTCAGGCCGGGCAGTGCCTGCATGGATGCCAGTATTTTCACAACAGCCTCGTCACCCAATGTCCTGAGTGCTGGCATATTGCCGCCGGGATGTCCGTTGAGTGTCACGTGCAAGACTTCCAGGGGGCGCTGCCGTGCGGAGTCGCCCAATGGGGGTATAGCGCGCAGGCGGTCACCATCGAGCCCGTGGCAGGTGGCACACATGGTGGCAAAAATCTTGTCCGGGGTGCCTACTACCGGCTTGGTTCGCCGGGCCGCCTCCACAAGCTTTTGCAGGTCTGTTTGGCCACTGACAATGAAGTTGGCCAGATCCAGGCGGTCGTGATCGTCCAGCAATTCTTGGTAACCGTGGTTGGCATCGTTCAGCAGCGCGGCAATGGCGGCGGGGTCACCCTTTTGTCGAGCACTGATGCCCACCATGCCGTGTCTGCCCTTGTAGTCCCAGCCATGGCATTCCACACAGCGCCAGGTGTCAGCCACCGCCAGTGGAACTGGTTTGGTCTTGAAAGCTGGGTTGGGGTGAAGTGGGGTGCGCCCCTTTAACTCAATGCTCCAATTGTCATAAAGCCGACCTCCGCGCACCACCGACGCATCATCGACGGCGTGTGCCATTGGGGCAGTGAAAGAGGCCAACAAAACCACCAAAGTGGCCATCGCTGTGTGCTTCATGATCGACTCCTGAAAAGGATTCAACTAATCAAAAATCATTCTAGGTTTGCACGCCACCATTGGTGCAGCAATCGAGTGGGAATAGGCGCTTCTTGCCAGTCAATTGCGTTGTTTGTTGATATAAAACAAAGATTTTCGTTTTACCGATATGCTTGGTTTTTGCCTGAAGTCTGTCAAGACGGCCGCCTCATAGCGCTCGCCCTTCGCCTGCTTCCTCCACCGTTTGCCCATCGCGTATGTGGTAAATCCGTTTGAAGGTGGGAATGATCTTTTCGTCGTGAGTGACCACAATGATCGCGGCATGAAACTGCACCGCCATCTGGTTCAGGATGCGCATCACCCCCAGGGCGCGTTCGCTGTCCAGCGGGGCCGTGGGCTCGTCGGCCAGAATCACGGGCGGGCGGTTGGCCAGGGCCCGGGCAATTGACACGCGCTGCTGCTCACCGCCCGAGAGTTGTGACGGCTCCGCTTTGGCGCGGTGCTGCACATCCAGTGCGGTGAGCAACTCCAAAGCCCGTGCTCTGGCTTTTGCATTGGGCTGACCCGCCAGCATGGGCAACAGGGCCACGTTGTCGGTCACGTCCAGAAACGGAATCAGGTAGGGGGCCTGAAAGATGAAGCCAATGCGGTCGCGCCGCAGCGCACGCAGGTCGGGCACTTTCCAGCCGTTGTCATAAATCACGTCACTGCCCAGCGTCATGCGCCCGGAGGTGGGCTCGATGATGGCACCCAGGCATTTGAGCAGCGTGCTTTTGCCTGAGCCAGACGGCCCAACCAGGCCCACCACTTCGCCGGGAGCCACCACCATGTTGACGTTTTTGAGGGCTTCCACGGCGCTGTCACCTTTGCCGTAAACCTTGCGCAGGCCTTCTATGCGGATGCCACCCGCTTGCATGTGTGATGTCTGCATGGTGTTCATCCAATCGCCTGTGCTGGGTCAACCTTGAGCGCAGCACGTATTGCCAAAGTGCTGGCCAGCGCACAAATGAGCAGGGTGACCAGCAGGCCCGTCACGGCATCGCGCGGCATGAGCAACACATATTTGGGAAAGATGGGCGCCCACACCGTAGCCACAATCTTGCCCACCATGAAACCAATCAACCCCAGGCCCAGCGCTTGCTGCAGGATCATGCCGGCAATGGTGCGGTTGCGCGTGCCAATGAGCTTCAAGACCGCAATTTCACGGATTTTGCCCAGTGTCATGGTGTAGATGATGAAGGCCACAATGGCCGCACTCACCACCGCCAAAATAGCCAGAAACATGCCAATTTGTTTGGCCGACGTGGCGATCAGTTTGGCCACCAAAATGTCTTCCATGCCCGCCAGGGTGTACACCTCCACATGTTTCCAGCGTTTCAGGTTTTTGGCCACGTCATCGGGCTGCCAACCGGGCTGCAACTGCACCAACACCGCGTTGACGTTGTGGCTGCTGGTCTGCAGGCCTTGCACCGCCTCCAGCAAGCCGGGCACACCGGGGCGGTTAAACGCCGGGTTCGCACCCGTGCGGGCACGGTCACTGAGCACCGTGTCGTTGTCTTTCAGAAACTGAGCCTCCTGGGCATCTTTCAGGGGCACAAACAGCATCGGGTCACCGCCAGATGACACCATGCGCTGTGTCAGGCCCACCACGGCATAACTGTGGCGGCGCACCTGCACGGTGTCACCCAGCTTCAAGCCGGTCTTGATGTCGGCCACGGCTTCGTAGTGGTCACGGGTGAGTTGGCGGCCCGCCACCAGGTAAGCTGGTGCGCCGGGTTTACCGGGCTCCACACCCACCACCATGGTGCGCGCCTCATCGCCGCCGGGGCGTTGCACCTGCATGGTGAGGTAGGTCACGTTGGCGGCCTGCGCCACACCGGGCATGCCGCGCACACTGCGAACCACATCGTCCTTGATGCTGGAGGCCTCCGCATACGGACCCTGGGTGTCTTTTTGCACCACCCATAAATCGGTCTGGCTATTGATGAGCAGCGCCTGTGCGTCGTCCACCATGCCACGGTAGACCCCCGCCATGGTCAGCGTCACACCAATCAGCAGGCCAAGCCCCAAACCGGTCAGGGCAAACTTGCCCCAACCGTGCAAAATGTCACGTCCGGCCAGGCTGATCATTTGGCCGCCTCAGGCTTGACCAGGGTTTTCACTACCGAGATGCGGGCACCATCGCTTAGCGCTTTTTGGCTGTAAACCACCACCTGATCGCTCTTGGTGAGCCCCTTGAGCACTTGAACCTGACCGTCCAGGCTTTGGGCACCGAACTGCACCGGGGCAAAGGCGGGCTTGCCGTCCTCCAGGCGCCACACACCGGTTTGGCTGTTCTGGCGTTGCACCGCTGCATTGGGCAGAAGAAGGGTGTTGGACGTGGCGGGCAATTGCAGGGTGATTTCGGCCATTTCACCC
>JBIJDQ010000203.1:0-4983 GCA_044344025.1 Rhodoferax sp. | reverse complement strand
GCTTAAGACAGTGGTAACGTGATTTTTTAAACCCGTGTCTCAAGGTGGTTGAGTTATGCCAATAACGACGATACGGTTTCATTGGGGATTGGCGCGGTCTTCAATCTCGCTGCGGTATCAGCCAGCCAGTGCAGCCTTGACCGCTTGTGACACCAACGCCATGTCGGCCTTGCCTGCCAATTGGGCTTTTACGGCACCCATGACCTTGCCCATGTCGCCTGGGCCTTTGGCACCCAGGTTAGTCACAATGGCTTGCACCGCAGCAGTGACTTCATCGGCGCTTAGGCGCTGGGGTAGGTAGGCCTCAAGCACGGTGATCTCGAAGCTTTCCTTGTCAGCCAGGTCCATGCGCTCGGCAAGCGTGAAGGCAGCAACGGAGTCTTTGCGCTGTTTGATGAGTTTGTCCACAATGCCGACCATGGCTGCATCGTCAAGCACCACACGCTCGTCTACCTCTTTTTGCTTGGCGGCGGCCAACAGCAGGCGGATGGTGCCAAGGCGCGCGCTGTCTTTGGCGCGCATGGCCGATTTCATGTCTTCGGTGATTTGGTCTTTGAGTGACATTCTTGATTCTCCTTGGATTCGTTTGGGCATAAAAAAAGCCCACCTGAGCGTCCCCGGTGAGCTTTTTTGAGAGGCTGCAAAAGCCTTGACTTCATTATTGAGGGGCAGATCAAATTTGCAGTGCAAATTGGAGTCTGTCCCTCAAGGGATAAGAAATCAGCTTAGAACAGCTTCTTGGGCAATTGCATCGCCCGAATGCGCTTGTAGTTGCGCTTGACGGCAGCTGCCTTCTTGCGCTTGCGCACGGCGGTTGGCTTTTCGTAGAACTCGCGTGCACGCAAGTCAGTCAGCAAACCCAGTTTTTCAATGGTGCGCTTGAAGCGGCGCAAAGCAACGTCAAAAGGCTCGTTTTCTTTAACACGGATAGTGGTCATTAAGTCAAATAATCCAAAATGTGCAGACTTCTATCAAAGGGAGATCGAGCCATTTGACGAACATCATGCGATTTTCCCCGCTTTAAAGTTGATCAGGCAGCGGGGGTTTGCCAGCAAAGCCTTGGATTATAGCCACCGGCTGCACCTGTCTGATCAAAAAAATGCCCAGTTGATGGCTTGGCGAAGCTCAATTTAGCTATTTTGCGACAATTTTAGAGAAGGAAAACCCAAGGACATTTCTTCCAGACGCACATTGATGCCCGCAGCCTGCAAATGGGTGATTTCTTCACCTGCACAATTTGTTGTACGGGGGTCTTCAACCCTGATGTGCACCACGCTATTGCCCTCACGCACCGCCATGATGATGAGTTTTTCAAGAAAGGCTTGCGTTGTCGCTGGGTGCGCCGGGCGTTGCCCAAGCCTCACTACCCGGGCGGCAGGGGTCGCCAGCGCCACCACAGCCTCAGTTACCTGTGCGTCCACCAGCAGCAGGGTGGCGGTTTGAATCGTCTTGAGGGTATGGGCCGTCAAAAGTCCTGGGCCACCCGGTCCAATGCCCACCAGTGTGCAATGCCCAGGCCCCCTGGGCGCATGTAGGGCGTGAGGGTCGTCATGGTGTGTGACTAGACCAAAGTGGTGGAAGGTGGTTTGCGTCAAGTTGCTCCCCTGGTTTGAACTGATAAACGCACCATGCGTTGCAACTGCGGTACACAAGAGCCACAGTTGGTGCCACATTTCAGGGTGCTTTGCAGCGAGGTCAGCCAGCTATCGGGGGAAGTGATGCAGCTTTTCAAGTGGGCGTTGATGGCCATGTCGGTCACATTGAAACAGGTGCACACCTGCTGGCCCTTGGACACCACTGGTATCGGCGGCGTGGCACCCGGAACCAGCAACGCACGGCCATAGGGGTGGGCTGGTAATGCGTCTTTTAGCAGGGTTGTGATCCAGCCCTGGGCGCTGGTGTCACCGGCCAGTAAAAAGCCGTCTAGCGAAGTTTGGGTGTCGCTGTCATGCAGACGAATGGCGCGTCGCTGGCCGCGTTTCTTGTCGGAGTAACGCAAGATGTCGGTGCCTTGGAGCGCAAGCGCGGCCTCAATGCGTTCCAGTAGGCCCTCAGTCACCGGGTTGTGGTGGGCAGCGCGAAACAGCAGGCCACTGCGTCCGGCCACATCTGTCATCGGAGCACCGTCAGAAAATGGCACACAACTGGCAAAGGCAAATTCGGGCAACAGCGCTTGGAGTTCTGCTTGCGCGGCAAGCACCTGGCCCTCGGGCAGCCAGGCCACCGCCAGCAGGTTCCAGGGCAGGTTGGCCTTGAGGATTTTGACGCTGGCGTGTTTGAACTCCGGTTGTTTGGAGTCCGGGCAAAACACCGAGGTGGTCAGGGCGTTGACACCACCGAGCCGGTCTTGAGTGGCACTGCTGCCGCTCAAGTACTCGTCACCCCAATGCATGGCCATGAAAGCCTGGTTTAAGGCCACTTCCGGGCTGCTTTGGGCCAGCACCATGATGGAGCCACGCGGGCTGGTGACGTGCACCAGGTCCCCCGACTTGAGGAATAAGCGTGCCATGTCTTGCGGGTGCATGGCAATGGCGGGCTCGCTCACATGGCCAAACAAACGCCCCAGCGTGCCGGTGCGGCTCATGCCGTGCCATTGGTCACGCAGGCGCCCGGTGGTCAGTGAAAACGGCCAACGCGCCTGGCGCGGTTCGGCCACGGGCTTGTAGGTGTTGCTGACAAAGCGGGCCTTGCTGTCGGGGGTGGGGAACACGCCGGCCTCGTACAGGCGGGTCTGCCCGGTGGTTTGGCCTTGTTTCAAGGGCCATTGTTGCGGCGCGGCGTCCAGCATGGTGTAACTCATGCCGGTGATGTCAAGGTCTCGGCCCCGGGTGGACTCGCGGTGCTCGTTCCAGACCGATTCCGGGGTAGGGTAGGGGAAAAGGGTGCTTGGTGCAGGGGCTGGCAGCAGGGCTTCGAGCCGTTGGGCGAAGTCGGTGGCAATCTGCCAGTCGTGGCGCGCATCACCTGCGGGATTGACGGCGGCGCGCACCCGACTGATGCGCCGCTCCGAATTGGTGACCGTGCCTTCTTTTTCGCCCCAGGTGGTGGCAGGCAGCAGCAAGTCGGCGTAACGGCAGGTGGCGGTGGTGGCAAAGGCTTCCTGCACCACCACAAATTCGGCGCGTTGCAGCGCCCGGCACACCGTGGTCTGGTCGGGCATGCTTTGTGCCGGGTTGGTACAGGCAATCCACAGGGCCTTGATTTCACCGTCTGCGGCGGCCTGAAACATCTCAACCGCTGTCTTGCCGGGCTTTTCTGGCACGGATGGCACGCCCCACAGGGCGGCCACTTCGGCACGGTGCACCGGATTGCTCAAATCGCGGTGCGCTGAAAGCAAGTTGGCCATGCCACCCACTTCGCGCCCGCCCATCGCATTGGGTTGGCCGGTCAGTGAAAACGGTCCGGCACCGGGTTTGCCAATTTGCCCGGTGGCCAGGTGCAGGTTGATCAGGGCCGTGTTTTTGGCTGTGCCGCTGCTGGACTGGTTCAGTCCCTGGCAATACAGGCTCAGGGTGGGCGTGCGTGCGGCACTGCCATCGGGCGCCATGCCTGCAAACAAGCGAGTGGCTTGCAACAGGGCCTCTTTGCTGATGCCACAAACTTGCGCCACCAGCTCGGGGGTGCAGTCACGCACCGTGGCTTTGAGGGCATCAAACCCGTTGGTGTGGGCGGCCACATAGGCCATGTCCAGCCAGCCTTCCCACAGCATGATGTGCAACATGCCGTTGAACAGCATCACATCGGTGCCGGGCAACAGGGGCAAATACAGATCGGCCTGGGTGGCTGTGTCGGTGCGGCGTGGGTCGGCAACGATGATTTTCAAGGCCGGGTTGGCCTTGCGGGCATCCTCAATGCGCCGGTACAAAATCGGGTGCGCAAAGGCGGTGTTGGAGCCGACGATAAAAATCGTGCCCGCTTGCGTTACATCGTCATAACAGTTGGGCGGTGCGTCCATTCCCAGCGTTTGTTTGTAGCCCGCCACCGCGCTGCTCATGCACAGGCGTGAATTGCTGTCCACGTTGTTGGTGCCAATCAGGCCCTTGGCGAGCTTGTTGAAAACGTAATAGTCTTCGGTGAGCAACTGGCCTGACAAATAAAAACCCACTGAATCCGGCCCATTTTGGCCAATGATGCTGGCAAAACGCTGGGCCGCCAGGTCCAGGGCCAGGCCCCAGGTTAAGGGTTGCGGTGCCTCGCCGCGCTGCAGGCGTTGCATGGGCTGCAGCAAACGGGTTTGTTGGGTAACCGCGCTGCTCGCGGTCAGGTGCAGGGTGGCCCCTTTGGTGCACAACCGACCAAAATTGGCTGGGTGGTCAGGGTCACCACGCACACCAGTGATTTGCTTGTCAGTGGCTTCAATGATCACACCACAGCCCACACCACAGTACGGACAAGTGGATTTGGTCTCTGTCATGCCCATTGCCGTGCCCTGACGCTTAGGCGCTAGCGGGGTGTCGGGCCGGGCCCGCCACCGGGCGGGTCAGGTCGGTGGACTGGCTGGCCAGCTCGAAGGCATCCAAAAACACTTCGCCGCCCTCGACCTTGACGGCAAACTTGGGTGTGCAGCCTTCATCGGGCGCAGCCGCCTGTCCGGTGCACAGGCCAATCGTCCAGTTGTGCAGCGGGCAGGCCACGCTGGTGCCAAACACTATGCCCTGGCTCAAGGGGCCGCCTTTATGTGGGCAACGGTCAAGCAGGGCAAACACCTCGTCTTTGTCATTGCGAAACACCGCCACATCCAGCCCCTGGCTGCGCGACACACGGCGTGCGCCCAAAACAGGGATGTCTTCAACGCGGCAAACAAGAGTCCAAGTTGTCATTTTGCTATCTCTTTAATAGCTACTGGTGCTTACCTGACGTGCACTAGAAGCTGTTTTGTTACAAAAATCAGGTTTTGATGGCGGAATACATGCCAGTGACGCTGTCCATCAGGCTCAGTAGGTTTTCACTGGTCACATACACCTCGGTGAGGGGTTTCTGGCC
>JBIJDQ010000201.1:0-4994 GCA_044344025.1 Rhodoferax sp. | reverse complement strand
ACGCATGCGTTACCAAGTAGCCAGACTGGCCGAGGTAGGTGCGTACCATGTCCGCCAGGCGCACGTCGTCTTCAATCATCAGCAGGTGTTGGTTCATGCGTCAAGTCTAAGTGCCCCCTACTTCGCAGCCTTGAAGCGCAAGTAAAGTTAGGTAAACGAAACCCATTTTACTATAAAAATAGTAGCAAAGAGTGCTTATCAGGCAGGCACCATTGGCCTATTTAGCCTTGAAGTCAGCCAAACAAGAAGCAACACGGGCAATCCCAGCAGCGCAGTTACCAAAAAGAAGTCCGCATAACCAAAGGCATCCACATACCAACCCGAATAGCCGGCCAAAAACTTGGGCAGCAGCAGCATCATGGAGCTAAAAAGCGCGTACTGCGTGGCGGAATAATCCACATTTGTGAGGCTCGACAGGTAAGCTATAAAAGCCGCAGACGCAATACCGCTGGCGAGGTTATCGGCTGAAATCACAAAAATCAGGCCGTTTAGATCATGCCCCCAGGTGCTTAATGCCGCAAACAGCAGGTTGCTGGCAGCGCTGAGCACCGCACCCAGCATCAGCACCCGCATCACACCCAAGCGCATCGCCAGCACCCCCCCCACGAATGCGCCGGCAAGGGTCATGATGACACCATAGATTTTCGTCACCGCAGCCACTTCGCTCTTGCTGTAACCCATGTCGACGTAAAACGGATTGGCCATGATGCCCATCACCACGTCGCTGATGCGGTAGGTGGCAATCAGCGCCAGAATCAAGACGGCTTGCCAGCGGTAGCGTTGCACAAAATCCGCAAACGGCTCAACCAAGGCGCCCCGCACCCAGTCCAGCGCGTTCTTGGCAGGTGGCAGCACCCTGCGCATAGGCTCTGGCGACAGCAATACAGTCAACACACCCGGCAACATGCTCGCCGCCATGACAAGGTAGGCGGTATGCCACGCGCCGTGCTGATACCCCTTGGCACCAACCACCTCGCTGCCAGCAGCTATCCACAACACCCCCGCGCCAGCCCAAATCATCGCCAGTCGGTAGCCCGTTTGGTAAGTCGCAGCCAACGCGGCCTGACGGTCAACTTCTGCAGATTCAATGCGAAAAGCATCCAGCGCAATGTCTTGTGTGGCCGAACCAAAGGCCACCGCCAAGGCACTCCACACCACCGGTAACAAAGCCACCTGGGGGTCATTAAAGGACATGACAACCAAGCCCAGCATGATGGCGATTTGCGACATCAGAAGCCAACTGCGCCTGCGTCCCAATAACCGTGTCAGCAGCGGCAGTGGCATCCGATCCACCAACGGAGCCCATACCCACTTGAACGCATAGGCAAGCCCCACCCAACTCAGGTAACCAATGGTGGTGCGGTCAATACCTGCCTCGCGCAGCCAAAAGCTCAAAGTGCCCAGCACCAACAAAAGGGGCAAGCCCGCAGAGAAGCCCAAAGACAGCATGCGCAGCGAAGATGGCTCAAGGTAAACCTTGAAAGTAGCCAACCATCCCTGCGGGCTGGTCACGCCGATTTTTTGATTTGGTGTCATGTCAGGATAATAAGGGGCTTGTCAACGCAGGAGGTCCGGGCCAACATGCAAATACATTGCCATCCAATTTGCTAGCTATGTGGATTAATGCCCAAATTAAGTGTAATTAATTGCAACGAACCCCAATAAAATCAATTACAGTTTTTCCAAGTTTCCAGAAATTTTTGACACCATAAAAAACATGTCTACCGATCAATTAAAAAACTACTTTCGCGCCCAACAAGTGTCGCTTCAGTGGCTGCCCGTGTTGCGAGCCCTGGCCACAGAATTGGCCGAGAATGCCTCCCCACAAGGGCTGCGCCAGCTGTTTTTCAAGGTTGGCGAGCGCTTCGCGGTCGATGTGGAGGCGCGCTTCGAAGACGCGCAAACACTGGTCGAACTGGAAGACGAACTGAACGAATTCTGGGCCCAACTTAACTGGGGCTGGGTGAACTTTACTGAAGCCAACGGCATGATTGACATCGCGCATCAGGCTGCACCACTAGAAGAGGCCTTTGGCGAAGGGACGACCGTTTGGAGTGTGGGCCTGCTTGAAGGTTTTTACCAAACTGTTTTTCGCGTGCTCGGTGCGGGCGAAAGCATGAAGGTGTGGGCTGTGGACGAGGCTTGTGTTGACATGCTGGTGCAGTTGCAGTTTGGCCGCCAGCCCGTTTGATGACAACAGAATAACAACACCAGGAGCTTTCCCATGGCATCCACAGGAGACAAACTCTCACCGATCTTCAAGTCGCTCCGCCCGGACGGCTCGCATCTGCAAGCTGCTGCTGCGGTAGCGGTGCAGGAGGCTGAACAACGTTGGCCCCTGTTCAGGGCTATTGCGCCCACCAAGCCGGCAACGGCCCCCGAACTGACCGAAGAAGAGCGGGGCCATTGGTCAAACTCCGTCAGCAGCACCACGCCACCCCTGCACAAGTTGGCACTCACCATGCCGGGCCTGAGTGAACAACTCGCAGAGGGCTTGGGTAAGATGCTAAGCAACAAGTCAGCGACCCGACACACTGGCAGCCGTGCGAAGCCGCAAAAAAGCGAGCCGACCTCGCCACCAACAGAAACACCAACCCGGCCAGAGGCCAAAAGACTCCCGCAAGAGGCAACCAAGTCCTTCAAGGCATTAGCTGCTGCCGCAGAAAAAGCCAGTTACGCTGCTCCTGCTCCTGCTCCTGCTCCTGCTCCTGCTCCTGCTCCTGCTCCTGCTCCTGCTCCTGCTCCTGCTCCTGCTCCTGCTCCTGCTCCTGCTCCTGCTCCTGCTCCTGCTCGAACCGCTGCGCCCACAAGAAGAACCCCCATAACCACCTCCCCTCCAGTCAGTGCTGCGGTCGATGTTGTACAAGCAACACCCAAGACCATCGTACCCGTACAACGAGCCCCTTCACCAGCTGTACAAAAATCGATACTCCCTTTTGCAAAAGGCATCACTGCAAACCCTTCAGAGTCTCTAAAAAGTCTTTTTGACAGGTTGGAGGCCCCCGAAAAACCGGCCAAAAAGCCCACATCGAAAAAATCCGGCTTTCTTGGTCGACTGGGCAAACGATGAGCATTGTTGGCATTGTTTCCATGAAGGGGGGCGTTGGCAAAACATCCATCACGGCGAACCTGGCCACGGCTGTGGCCGCAAAATTGGGGTCTGGTCGAGTCAGCACCGTGGACCTGGATCCACAAAACGCCCTGCATTGGCATTTGGGCTTCCAGGATATCCAAAGTCGCGGAGTGTGTGAGCAATCCTTGATCAACGAAGACTGGCGAGAAATTGCGCTCGTCAACGATGCAGGCGTGCGCTGCCTGCCCTACGGCGACGTCAGCGAGCCCAACCGGGAGGCTTTTGAGTCTCTGCTAGCGCAACAACCCACATGGATTGGCTCACAACTTCGGCGGGCATCCTTGAGTCAGGATGCGCTTGTTTTGATCGATTCCCCCCCAGGTCCGTCGGTTTATCTCAAGCAGGTGTTTGAGTGTGCCGACCTGGTTTTGGTTATCTTGTTGGCAGACGCGGGCTCTTACGCCACCATTCCTGCCATGGAAACCTGGCTTGATGAGGTCGTCGGGGACTCACAGGGCCCTCAGGTGTTTTACGTGCTCAACCAAGTCGACCGTAGTGAGCCACTTAACCGGGACATTGCGGCGTTTTTGCACCAACAATTGAAAAGCCGGGTGTGTCCGATAGAAATTCACAACGATGAGGCTGTGGGGGAAGCCCTTGCATTCCAACAATCCGTGCTCGCGTATGAACCCCATGGCCAGGCCAGCATTGACCTGGCCCGCTTGGCCACATGGGTCATCAACACGCTTAACAAATGACACCCCAAAGGCTAAAGGCGCTTTGGCGCGAGCGCTGGAACAAGCCTGGCACATTGGCTGTCGAAGATGGCTATCTAAATGGCTCGGTTGACGCATGGGGCGAAAGGATCAGCAGTTCTCGCGCATGGGCGCTTCCGGGGCTGAGTGTCGTTGCAGCTGTATTGTTCATCGGCTTAACGATACTGCTCACCCGTGTGCACTTTCCAGTGGTCGACCAGTGGTGGTTTTCGGGTTTTATCTTGGTCGTGTCCCTGTTCATTCGTCGCTATCAGATCCCGTTGGTGACTTTTATGCTGATGTGCTTTGCCACCATCAGCACTTCACGCTACCTCTATTGGCGTTTTGATGCCACGCTTGGCCCCGAGTTCAGCATCGTTTTCTTTCTGGCTTTGGGCCTGTGGGCCATAGAAATCTACGGCACCATCTGGGTTGCATTTGGCCTGATGAAAACACTTTGGCCAGCAAAACATGCACCTGTCAAACTGCCCGATGACTCGGACAATTGGCCGACCGTAGGCATTTACCTTCTCGCAGCAGGGCACTCCGCTGATGAAATCGAGCGCAGTCTCGCTGCGCTTCAAACAACCCAATGGCCACACGGCAAACTCCAACTCACCGTGCTAGACCAGTTTGTGCGGGCTGAAGTGCAAGCTTCCTTGGCAGCAACCGACATTCAATACCTGGCTTTCCCGGACGAGCCTCACGCAGCCGTTACCCTCGTTAACCAGGCGCTGGCCCAGTCGACGGTCGAACTCGCAGTAATCCTAACGGCAGGGCAAACCCCTGAAGGGGATTTTTTAGCAGAACGTGTTGGCTGGTTTCTTAAAGACCCTGACCTGGGCATGCTGTTTACATCCAGGCACTTTTTTGTGCCCACACCTCCAGCACGGTCGTTGAGGCAGCTTGCGATTGACGATGATGAAATGGAAGTTTTGATTGCGCGGGTGCCACACTGCCTGACCGCCACTGACATGCCCGACGCATCAACCGCAAACGGAGCGAATTTGCGCCTCAAACTTGAAAGCGCGGGGTATCTAACCGCCGTCCTGATTCAACAAAGGAGTTCACAGTGGTGTCTGTATAACCCCCTTGACCGCGGCGCAAGCCGCTGGAAATTGTGGGTGGAACATGCGCATGACATTTTGGGTGTTTACAAACCCCTC
>JBIJDQ010000200.1:0-5002 GCA_044344025.1 Rhodoferax sp. | reverse complement strand
AAACTTTTTATGACCACCACCTTTAAATTTGGCCATGTTTTGCGCTTAGCACTGGCAACCGCACTTGTGTTTGGCGCTCAGATCGCGTCAGCTCAGGCCTTGTCATCTAATGTGGGCGCTGGCAGCGTGGTGAAATTCAGCGGCCCAAGCTTGACAGGTCAGGCCAGCGGTTCGTTCAGTGGCACGGTTGTGTCGGGCACTGGCGCAGGCAGTTCTTTCGCCAGCTTCTGTGTTGAGTACCAAGAGGGCTTTTCTTACAACACCAACTTGTATGTGCGAGGGGTGACCACAGCCACCACCAATGCACCAGGTGGTTCGTACGGTGCTTCGACAAGTGACCCTTTGAGCTTTCAGACCGCCTGGTTGTTCACCCAATACAGCAACGGTGCTTATAGCAACGGTAACTACGGCAACGCAGTCACTGTCAACGATGCCATGCAACAAGCGTTTTGGTCTCTTGAAAATGAGCCCGGTAACCCTCCTCTGGATCCCTTAGCTCAGTCCTTCGTTACTTTTGCCAATAACGCCGTGACCAGTGGCTACGCCACTCTGGGCAATGTCCGGGTCTTGAACCTTTACAAAGACGCTGCTTACACAGACTACGCCCAAGACCAACTGGTCATGCTGGCCCCAGTGCCAGAACCCGAAACCTATGCCATGCTGTTGGCTGGCTTGGGTGTCATGGGCGCGGTGGTGCGTCGTCGCAAACAAAAGCAAGCGGCCTGATCGCTCTGCGCACTTCATCAAGGCCCCTCGGGGCCTTTTTTTACGCCTGCCCGCCCCCGTGGGGCCTTCGGCTGAAAACTTCAGGCAAAAAAGCCATGCAAATACCACCGGGCAGACGCATCAGCGGCCTGACACGGGGCCTCTGAGGCACCTGAATCATGCGCGCCCGTGAGCCGCTGGCGGTAAATCCACAGCAGCACCGACTGCCTGCTTCGGGCCACAAAATAATCGCGCAACACACAATCGCCCCCACCCCACCAACCCGCCTCCAACCGCTGGGGGCCAACAAGCAAGGTCAAAAGCCCCTGGTAATACGGACGCTGCTGGCGCTCCACCAGCGGCAAGGGCTCTGGCAGCAGCCAGGTCGGGTACAGCGCTTGTGACCAGCGGGTGCGCAGATCATGGCTCGTCAAAACGCTTGTTTTTATGTGTTTTATGCCTGTAGTTCTTGTCGAAGATTGATTGTTTGCTATTAAATTTACACCAACAGGTTGCCACACCTGCATGTGCTCTGGCCGGTGATCCAGACCCGGTTGCAGTTGCAGCACCTTGTCACGCCCCAGGCGGGCACTCAAACGTTCCAGCGTTTGGGTGGTGCTGTCCCCCGTGGCCGTGGTCTCTGGCAACAGGCTGGCGCTGGTGTGGGCCAGGGCCTGGGTGTCCAGAGTACGCAAACGCAGGGTGTGCGCCGGGGCGGGCAAGCTCACATGCGCCAGGTGTTCTCCCAGCAGGCGTTGCAAGTGGGCGCTGTCTTGCGTAGGCACAGCCGTACGCCACTGCAACGCACCTTGGGTGGCGGTGTGCCGACGCTCGTCCATGTGCCAGATGAGCTCCAAGCCCAACACCCCCCGGTGGCGCAGTTGCAGCCAAACCTTGAGTTGCGCCAGCAAACGCCGTGCGGCAAACAGCAGAGCGGGAGCACTCTCAACCTGAAAGGTAAGTTCCAGCGATGCCTCGAACACCTCGGGCAACACCAACCAGGGGTAACTGTCTGGGCGCACGCCATAGGCCTGGTCAAGTGCGTCCAGCAAAGGCGCGCCAAACCGCCGCACCACACCCCCACGCGGCAGCGCACGCAATTGGCCCCAGGTGCGCACCCCCAGGCGCGCCAGAGTGTCTAGGTGCAAGCGAGTCGCTGTCAGCGCCTGCAGGGGCAAGTCATCCGTGGTGGGCACAACCGGCTCTTTTAGCCCCATCATTGGGCTCACCACAAGCTGCGCATATGCTATTAAAGATGTAGCTCCTTGTGCATACGCGAAAAGCACTACAGGCTTTTTTGATGTAAAAATATGCTGCAACAACTCGGGCAGACCGCCCCACAGCCGGGCGCTGGCCGAGACCTCCAGCAGCACCGCATTTTGATAACGCGCCACCTTGGGTGTGTAGCGCAGCGCCCACCATGCCAGCGCCAAAACGGGGTCGGTCAGGTCATCACCTGCGGCGCTGGCCGGTTCTGGTAGCAAGGCTATCCAATGCATGGCTGCGGGCCTGGCCATCGCGACGAAGGGTGAACCCGTTTCACCCGGCTCTGTGCCAAGTTGCACGGTGTAGCTTGGTTCAACCATGGGCTCGGCCAATTGGCGGCATCAGGCAGGGTTTGGTCCACCACTGGCCCGTGCGCACACCCGTTGGGTGTTGACCTGGCGGCAATCGCCAGCAACTCGGCCAAACCCGGCACCGGGGCGGGCAACACCAGGGTGTGCGTCAGTGGGGGGCCGCGGCGCTTGAGCACCCGAACACACAAGGCATCAGGGTCAGCGTCTGCTGGGCGGTCTGCGGCAAATGCATTGCCAACAACGGTGCCATTTGCCAACTTGCTTGAGCCAACCAACAAACGCAGCACCGCAGGCGACGATTCCCCCAAAGCCGCTGCCGGTCGCATCACAAACAGCAGCTTGGCATGGGTTTGGGCCGCCATTTGCAAGCGCCGCAAAGGTGCCGCCTGCACCTGCGGCAACCAGGCCAGCACCGCTGCCACACCCCCACAGCGAAGGGCTTGCTCTGCCGCCCAAAGCCGCTCGGCAGGCGCATCAACCTTGACCAAAAGCAGGTGCTGCACATCAAGCCCCTGTGCGGCCAACGCTGGGCCAAATGGCACATGCGGCGGACCAACCAGGGCCACCCAAGGCGCGGGTTTGCCAGCCTGCTGTACGCCAGACCCTTGCGCCGCACACAAGGCAGGCAGCAACAAACGCCACAGGTGCTGGGCGCTGTGGGTTTGCAGTACCTCACACAAACCACCCACGGGCCAGCCCCCACCAGGCAATTGCGCATCCAGCAAGGCATGGCCGGTAGCTACCACGCCACCTGGGCTGGCATGGTGGGCCAAGGCATCTGCGCGCCAGACCGCGTCACCCCAGCGCCCCTCATTAGGCGGGCTAGCAAACTCATCCAAAACAGCCGACAAAACAGGCAAAGCCACCCCACACCTCACGCATTTAAAACACCATTAGACACCAAGTATCTGTACAAATAAACAGTATTTTTACAATAAGTCGCTCGCCCTTTATCATCTGCCCATGTCGTCCACCCCTGCCTTCCTGAACCGCCCCGCCCGGTGGCGCGAGGCCCTGCTGCGCCAGTTGGCTAGCGTGTGGTTCATGCTGCAACTTGGCGCGGTGGTGCTGGTGATGGCACTCACACCACGCACCTACACGCCCCTGTTTCGCGCTGCCACGGCACGCCAGATGGTGCTGTCGACTTGGCAGGTGCTGCCCTGGTTCACCAGCCTGAGTGCCTTGTTGAGTTTGGTGCTGATCCGCATCGTGGTAGTGACCGCTTTAAGTTACGGCTTGTCACAGTACGCGCTGCAAATGGTGGTGCGGGTGCTGGTGCTGGAACTGATTCCCTTGTCTGCCGCCATGTTTGTCGCCCTGCGCAGTGGTTTGGCATTTAATGCCGGTGCTGCGCTTGGAACATCCACGCAGCACATCCGCAGCATCCATGACCTGGATCTGCAATGCCTGCGCACAGAACTGGCCCCGCGCGTGCTGGCCGATGCGTTCTCGGTACTGACGCTGGCCATGGTCAGCAGCGTGGTGGTATTGGTGCTCACCTACCTCACGGTGTATGGCCTTTCACCCTGGGGGCTTCCGGGTTTTACCCGCACCGTGGGGCAGGTTTTTGATTTGGCAGTGAGCCTGGGGTTCATGCTCAAGGTGTGTTTGTTCAGCCTGGCGGTGGCCGTGGTGCCGATGGCCGCCAGCCTCGAAGCCCCACCCACCAGCAGCACCATGCAGCCCGGCGCGGTGCGCCTGTTTTTGGTATTGCTGCTGCTTGAAGCCGCCATGCTGATCGTGAAATACATTTAGACCCATGAACCCACCCAACACCGCTGCGCCTGAACCCATTGGCCACCTGGAGCGCAAAGCCGGACTGCTGCTGGTGCTGGTGGCCAGCGTGATGCTGGGCTTTTTGCTCTACGTGATGTATGCCCGTGGCCTGTTTGAAAGCACCCAGCGGCTGGTGCTGATTGCCGACGACTCCGAGGGCGTGATCGTTGGCATGGACCTGACGTTTTCCGGCTTTCCAATCGGCCGGGTGCGCCGCATTGAACTGGCTACCGACGGCAAGGCCCGGTTGGTGGTGGACGTGCCCCACAAAGATGCCAACTGGCTGCGCACCAGCAGCATCTTCACACTGGAGCGCGGCATGGTCGGCGACACCCGCATTCGGGCGTTTAGTGGCATCCTGACAGACCCCCCGCTGCCCGCTGACGCTGAGCGCACCCTGCTGCGGGGTGACACCTCGGCTGAAATACCGCGCCTGGTGGCCTCGGCACGCGCCCTGCTGGAAAACCTGGAAACCATGACCAACTCAGGATCCAGCCTGAACGCCAGCCTGGGCCAGATCAAGACCACCACCGAGCGCATGAATGGCCGCCACGGCTTACTCAGCGGTGTGTTGGGCAGCGATGATGAAGCCAAAAAAATCATCACCATGCTGGAGCGCACCAACACGCTATTGGCCCGGGCTGACCAGCGTGTGTTTGGCAGTGGTGGGGTGGCAGACGACGCCCAGGTCGCCCTGAAAAGCACCCAAGCCACCTTGGCAGGCAGCCAGGCCGCCATGGCAGAACTCACCAGACTGCTGACCGACACACGTGGCACCCTGGCCAAGGTGGATGCGGTGCTGGCCGAGGCACAAGCAATTGGCAGCAACGTGCGCATTGCCAGCACTGACTTGGGTACCCTGCGTACCGAGGTGGAAGCCAGCCTGCGCCGTCTAAGCCAACTCACCGATGAGATCAACCGCAAGTGGCCCTTTGCGCGTGACA
>JBIJDQ010000199.1:0-5005 GCA_044344025.1 Rhodoferax sp. | reverse complement strand
TTTCATATTTTGGTGGAAGACCAACGCATGGCCGCCCAGATCAAGGACATGGACGCTGGACAGACCGCAGCGCAAGCTTATGAGCGGGTGAACCACCCCCAGGATGGTGCGCATGCGGTGTACACCAGTTCTTTGCTGGACTTGTTCACCTTGTTGTCTGAGCGCAACCAAAAACTGAGTCTGGCCAATGCCGAGGTGCGCAACGCCCAGGTGGCCTTGAAGGCGGTCAACGAATCGCTGGAATTGCGGGTGCAGCAGCGCACCCGCGACCTGGAGGCCACGGTGGCCCGGCTGGAGCAAACCCAGCACCAGTTGCTACAGTCTGAAAAGATGGCGGCGGTGGGCCAGCTGGCGGCGGGTGTGGCGCATGAAATCAACAACCCGGTCGGGTTTGTGACCTCCAACCTGGGCGCGCTGGCTGACTACACCGACCAGTTGTTTGGCCTGCTTGATGTTTACCGGGCGGGCGCTGCGGAGCTGCCCGCCGGGTCGCATGCCAAGCTGTTGGCAGCAGCTAAAAAAGCAGACATTGATTACTTGCGCGACGACATCCCCTCCCTGATCAGGGAGTCACGCGAGGGCTTGGCGCGGGTCAAGCGCATTGTGAGTGATTTGCGTGATTTTTCACACAAAGATGAGGGCCAGTGGGCCGCCGCTGACTTGAACCATGCGCTGGAAAGCGCCCTGAATGTGGTGGCCAATGAGATCAAATACAAAGCCGAATTGGTACGGGAACTCACCCCCTTGCCACCGGTGGAGTGCATCGTTTCAGAAATAAGCCAGGTGTTGGTGAACCTGCTGGTGAATGCGGCGCAGGCCATAGACACCAAGGGTGTGGTCACGGTGCGCAGTGGTGTGCAAGACGATCAGGTCTGGATGGAGGTGAGTGATACCGGCTGCGGCATGTCTGAGGAGGTGAAAAAGCGCATTTTTGAGCCTTTTTACACCACCAAACCGGTGGGCAAGGGCACTGGCCTGGGGTTGTCAATCACCTGGGAAATTATCACCCGGCACAGGGGGCAGCTGGCCGTGAACAGCGCACCAGGCGCAGGAAGTACCTTTCGAATCACCCTGCCACAGCACCGAGTAACCAACGTTGGCGGTCGAACGGCCTAGTTTTTGGCACCCAAGGCCAGCGCCGCAGCGCGTGAAGCGGCCAGTTGAGCGGTATTGGTTTGCCCCTGAGTGGGCCAACCGGACAAGTGCTGCTGGGCAATGTCGCTTAAAGCAGTGATCCAGGCCGGGTCGTCGTTCAGGCACGGGATGTAATGAAAATCTTTGCCTCCCGCGTGTAAAAACGCCTCGCGCGCCTCCTGGTTGATTTCTTCCAGCGTCTCCAGGCAGTCGCTGGTGAACGCCGGGCACACCACATCGACCCGTTTCACACCGGTCTTGCCCATCTCGATCAGGGTCGGTTCGGTGTAGGGCTCCAGCCATTTGGCGCGGCCCAGTCGGGATTGAAAGGTGACTTTGAACTGGTCTTTGCTCAGACCAAGTTGCTCGGCCAGCAGGCGGGCGGTTTTGAAACACTCGCAGTGGTAGGGGTCACCCAGGTGCAGGGTGCGCTCGGGAACACCATGAAAGCTCATCACCAGCACATCCGGGCGGCCATTGGCTTGCCAGTAGCGCTGCACAGTGCCCGCCAGCGCCGCAATGTAGCGGGCATCGTCATGGTAGTGGTTGACAAAACGCAGTTCTGGCAAGTGGCGCACTTTACCCGCCCACTGGTAGACCGCATCAAAAAGACTGGCTGTGGTGGTGGCCGAATACTGCGGGTAGGCAGGCAAGATCAGTACGCGGGTGGTACCTGCAGCCTTGAGTGCGTCGAGTTGGGACGCAATTGACGTGCTGCCGTAGCGCATGGCGTAACGCACTTGCACGTCGTGCCCGCGCTGGGCCAGCCAGCCTTGCACCAGCTTGGCCTGCTTCTCAGTCCAGATTTTTAAGGGTGAGCCCTCTGGCAGCCAGACACTTGCGTATTTTGCGGCTGACTTGGCAGGGCGCACGCGCAAGATGATGCCGTGCAAAATCAGCAACCAGAGCAGCCGGGGGATTTCGACCACGCGCGGGTCGCCCAAAAATTCAGCCAAAAAGCGCCGCACCGCCGGTGCTGTGGGTTCATCGGGCGTACCAAGATTGCAGTACAGCACGGCTGTGCGGGGTGCCTGCCCGTGGTGAAAGGCGGGTTCTTTGGAGAAGGGGGAGGTCAATAAGGTCATGCGGCATTTTCGCTGACAGGCCAAGCTTTCGTGGCAGTGAGGTGAATAGGCCTTGACCGCTGAGCGCTGAGGCGGTTGGGCACCTTAGTTTTTCGGGTCGGGCTTGGATGCTGGCTTGAGGGTGAGGGTGTCACGGGTATTGGCGGCCACATCTTTTTCACTGAGGTACTGCCGCATGTAGCCGCCCACCATGTAGGCTGCGGCCTGGTCGCTGTAATGGGCGTCGTACAACACGCCGCTTTGCCCCACCGGGTTGATGCCACGCGCCTTGCTGGCATCGGCAAAGTCAATGATTCTTCGGGTGGAGGGGCCGTAAGTCACCGCCCAGGGGGCCGGACCAATGGGCGTGGCCAGGTTGTTGGGCACCTCGCGCCCGCCGGGCGCGTTGAATGGCCCGACATTGAACACCCAGTCCAGGGGCTTTTGTGCCGCCAGCGTGTGGGTGTGGGTCAGGGTGTGGGCATTGCCCCAACCCCAGTCATTCGGGCTGGGGCCAAGCTTGGCTTTGAGGTGCGCGATGGTGGCATTCCAGGCGATGCGAACAATGTCACGGCGGGTTTCCACTTTTTCGGTCTTCACGTTGTCCCACCACCTGGATGCCTCGTCGTCGGCCAGTCGGGGCAGCGCATGGTCAAGCGCGCGGGTGTTTAGCAAGGCGGCAAACTGCGCTTTGCCCAACTCGTCCAACATGGCCGCCTGGGTTAGCTCATACAAGAATTGGGTAAATACGGTGGGTGGAATGTTTTGCACGGTGTATTGACCGTCCCATAGCACCAGGCTGTCAAATACTGAGCGTTCCAGCGGCACACGCACCACATCGCTGAGGTCTGGCATAAGTGGCTTGAGCACGCGCCAGAAATAGCCAGTCTGGGTACTGAGTTGTAATGACTCGGTGTTGAGTTCGTTCCATTGCACACTGTCGTTGCCCAGGCGATCTTCCAAGGCTTGGGCGCGGTCAGGTGCGTTGTAGTAGCCGGGAATGGGCAGGCCGCTGGTGCTTTTGGGTTGGTGGTTGGCCGACACGATGTATCCGCGCAACGGATTTTCTTCTTGCGGGTTGTCGCTGAAGCGGTAAAACCCCAGCTTGTCTGATTCAGCCGTGCCACCATCAAGCACAAAGGCCGGGTTGACACCCGGCGGGCGAATCGGCAACTTGGCACCGGCCCACCAAGCAATGTCGCCAGAGGCACTGGCCCACACCACATTCAGGCCAGGGGCGTGGATTTTGCTGGCGGCTTCTCTGGCACGGGCCAGCGTGTTGGCGCGGTTGAGCTCATAAAACGCCTGTAGCGTGGTGTGCTCGGTTTCCAGATAAGTCCACCACATGGCCACCGGTTCATCGCCCAGGGTATCGCGAAACGCGTTGCTGATGATGGGGCCATGCGGCGAGCGTTGCACAGCCAGTTTGACCGGTTTGCGGTCTTTGACCTGGATGGTTTCCTCGGTGGTTTCCAGATCCACCCACTGGTCTTTGAACCACACCTGGTTCGGGTTGCGTGGGTTGACTTTCTCGGCAACCAGGTCAAGGTCGTCGTTTTGAAACATGGTCAGGCTCCAGCCAAATTGCTGGTTGTGCCCCAACAAGGCAGAGGCATTGAGTGCCTGAAAATTGCCATACAACTCAAAACCCGGCATGCTCAGGTGCGCCTCATACCAGACCGCAGGCAATGAAAACCCCATGTGCGGGTCGCCAGCCAACATGGGCAGGCCGCTGGAGGTGCGGTTGCCCGACACAGCCCAGGCGTTGCTCCCCTCAAACAGGGCCACACCCGCCAGGGTTTGGGCCTCCTGGCTGACCTGTGCCAGTTGGTTCAGGGTCTGCCAGTCGGTGTTGCGGCCAGGTGGTTTGAGTTGCAGGGCGGTTTTGGGCGCTGCCTCAATAACCCCCAGCGGGTGCCATTCGAGGTCAAAGATGCCCAAGTAGTCTTCGCCCAGTTCGTCGCGCACATCGGTCAGCAGGGGCTCGGTCTTGAAGGCTGCGGCAAAACTGTAGGCCAGGTAGCCCGACACCGCCACCGTGTCTTCCAGCGTGAATGGCCGCTTTTTGATACTCAAGATGTCAAACTCTAGGGGTGCCGCGAAGTTGGCCTGGAACTGGTTGATGCCATCCAGGTACGCAATTTGCGCCTGTATGGCGGGGCTTTGCAAGTCCATGGACTTGACCGTTTTTTGCGCATGGGTGTAAAGCCCCAGAGTGCGAAACAAGCGGTCGGTCCGGATCATTTTGGAGCCCAAAATCTCAGCTAACTCGCCACGGGCCAGTCGCCGCACCATTTCCATCTGGAACAAGCGGTGTTGCGCGTGTACGAAACCTAGCGCACGGTACAGGTCGGCCTCAGTGCTGGCTTTGATGTGAGGCACACCGCGTTCGTCGTAACGCACCGTCACCGGCGCGTTCAATTGGGTCAGGGCCAGTTCACCAGAGCGCTTGGGTTGTTTGGTATTGATGTACCAGGCTGAACCGACCATCATTGCCATGAGCGTGGCCAGCAGCAAACCCAACAAAAGTTTGACAGCGAGTTTCATGGCGACAGTGTGTAAAAAGGCCGGTTCATCGCCAGATCATAAAGGGCTGTGAGGTTTGCCCCCGCATAATTGCCGTTTCAATTTCAGGAGATGTACATGGGCTTGTTTGATTCAGTGTTAAGTGCGGTCAGTGGTCAAATTCAACAGCAGGGTGGTCTGGTCAATGTGCTGGGCGGATTGCTTGCCAACAACAGTGAACTGGGCGGTCTGAACGGCCTGGTGGACAAGTTCAAGCAAGCGGGCATGGGCGATGTGGTGGC
>JBIJDQ010000198.1:0-5012 GCA_044344025.1 Rhodoferax sp. | reverse complement strand
GTAAACGCGCCGCCAGGTAGCCCTCCATGCTGGAGTAGTTGGCCTGCACCGCGTTGCCCGCTTTTTTGATGGCGGCGACAAATTCACGGGTGATCGGGCGGGATGCGTTGTAGGGCGAAGGCACCACCTGGGACACCACCACCCCCGCGCCGTCTTTGCCCAGTTCGTCGGCCAGAGCCTGTGTGCCCACAAACGACACGTTAAAAAAGGTGCCACCAAACCCTGCCAACCGGGCCGCGCGGATGAATGCCGTGCATGACTTGTAGGCACTGACTTGAATGATGGCATCGGGTGCGCCCGCCATGATGGCCTTGACCGCAGCCGCTACATCGACCGAGTTGCGTTCTACCGTGGCCTGTGCCACGGGCTTGAGGTCAAGCTTGGCAAGTGCCAGCGTGGCACCGTCCAGCCCGGCTTTGCCATACGAATCGTTTTGGTAAAACACCGCGATTTTTTTCAAACCCAGGTTGGTGAGTTGCTTGACGATGAGGGCGGTCTCGTCGTTGTAGGAGGCACGCAGGTGAAACACATTTCTGACCAGTGGTTCCCGCAGGGCCATGGCCCCGGTAAAGGGTGCAATAAACGGCATTTGTGATTTTTTGACCAGTGGCAGCGCCGCCAGGCTGGTGGGGGTGCCCACATAGCCAAACAGGGCAAAAACGTCCTCGTCAATCAATTTCTGGGTGTTTGCAGCGCAGCGGTCAGGCTCATAGCCATCGTCAAGCATTTTGATCTCAATGCTTTTGCCCGCCACACCGCCCTGCGCGTTGACCTGGTCAAACCACAGCTTGGCCCCTTGGTGAAACTGAATGCCCAGTTGCGCTGCCGGGCCGGTGAAGGCGGCAGATTGCCCCAGCACCAATTTATTGCTTTGCGCCTGCGACGTGCCGAAATGCAGCAGTGGCAGAGCAGCCGTGGTGGTAGAAAACTGGCGACGTGTGATCATGTGCAACTCAGTTCACGCCCAACAAGGCGGCGAGTGCTGCGGTGTCAAGGGCGCCGTTGTGGCTGACCACTTGACCGCTGCCGCGGTGTTTGGCGATCAGAAAGGGAACCGACTCAACCCCCATCATGGTGAGCAAGCCAGTGTTGCGTTTGATGGCCGCCTCAAGCTCGGACGACACGCTGCTGGAGGCCGCCATGCCGCCTGTGCCGCCAAGCAACGACTGTTCATGCGCGGTCATGGCTTCGGTGGGGTTTGTGGCACTGAGTAGCGCGGCGGCCTGCGCCAAACTTTTCCCTGGGTTGAATGCAATCGGCACCCAGACAAACTTCACCTGTGTGTGTAGCGGCAGGCTGGCCTGCCAAAGGTGGCCGCAATGGGGGCACTGGGGGTCAAACAACACGTAAACAGTTTGCGCGCTCATCAGTGCGCCGACCGTAAAACCTTTGCCGGTGGTGGCCACCGTGTCGAGACTTTGGGCATTGATGCCCACCACCGCAGGGACGCCAGCCGACGCAGGCGCGTCATTTTTTGAGCAAGCCGACAAGCTCAGCAGACATGCGCCAAGCAGCGCCAAAATGAGATGTTTCAAGGGGCAATCCTTTGTAAAAGTGAATTGCCCGATTGTGCCAGCGCGCTTGCGAGCTGTGCTGGCTTAAGCGGCCTGTGCGGTCTCAGGGGCTTTTTCGGCTACTGGGGCGGCTTTGGCTGCTGGCTTCGCAGCGCGAGGCTTGCGTGCCACGGTGCGTACACGTTTGGCAACCGCTACCACCACGTTGTCACCGGCAACGCGGTTGGCCAGATCAGCAGACTTTTGCTCAACCTGTGTGGCCAGACTGTTCAACACCACGGCACCTGGCAGGGCAACCTTGGCCAATGTGCTCAAGGGATGCACGCCCATTTTTGCTTCCAGACGATCGGCGTTGAAAGCGGCACTGTGAATGCCAGCGTCTGCCAGCTTGACCACTTTGTTCACCACGGTCTGCGCACCGCCAGAGCTCATGGTCAGGCCTTTTCTGGAGTAGCGGCACAACACCTTTTGCACCGTGGTGGCGTTCTTGGCCACACCGGCAGCGAGTTTTGAGCGCGACTCTTTCAGGGCGCTGTTCCAGCGGTCTTCCACCAGGGTCACCATGCGCTCACCGCCTGCACGGTAGGCATGAATGACATTTTTGGCGGTGTTGCCATAAGACTCGACGACATGGCTGGTCACTGTTGAGAGGTTCTTTGCGTTCATGATGGTTCCTTTGAAAGGCAGTTGAGATAGCGCAATTGTCTGAAAGACTTCATAGGGAACGCACCCTAAAAGCCTAGAGTGGTGCGTCCAGATTAGCGGCTGCCTTTTGGCAGGCGTCGGATAAGTATTTGTCTCACCCGTGACAACCCAAGGGCTTACCCGTAGAGGGAAAACCCGCCAAGCTTCCTACAATTAAAAGAACGACCGTTCTATTTTTTAAAGGAGAAGCGCATGACCGCTGAATACGCCGTGCAAGCTAATGTTGCCGTGATCACGCTCAACAACCCGCCCGTCAACGGGCTGGGCCTGTCCACTCGGCTGGCGCTGACCGATGCCCTGGCGCGTGCGCATGACGATGCAGCGGTGACTGCCATCGTCATCACGGGTGCGGGTTCTGCGTTTTCAGGCGGGGCCGATATCAAGGAATTTGGCTCGCCCAAGGCTTTTCAGGAGCCCAACCTGCTCAGCGTCATCCTCACCCTGGAGGCCGCGACAAAACCCGTGATTGCTGCAATACATACCGTGTGTATGGGCGGTGGGCTGGAACTGGCGCTGGGCTGCCACTACCGCATTGCCGCCCCCGGCTGCAATGTGGCACTGCCCGAGGTCAAGCTGGGCCTGCTTCCCGGTGCCGGTGGCACGCAACGCCTGCCGCGCGCCTTGGGCGTGGAGCCTGCGCTGAACATGATTGTGAGTGGTGAGCCGGTCAAGAGTGAGTTGTTGGCCATGGTGCCGGGGCAGCAGTTGTTCAGCAAAATGGCCACGTCCGCTGATACATTGATGGCTGAGGCGCTGGCTTTTGCCGCTGAGGTGGCCGAAGTGCGCCCCTTGCCCCTGGTGCGCAACCTGCCTTGCAAACACCCGCAAGGCGACGCTTATTTTCAGTTTGCCCGCAACATGGTGGGCGGCATGGCCAAAAACTTTCCGGCACCGCTCAAGTGTGTGGATGCGGTTGAGGCGGCCACCAAACGCAAGTTTGCCGACGGCATGGCGCTGGAGCAGCAGACTTTTCTGAACCTGATGTGGACCCCCGAGAGCCGCGCACTGCGCCACCTGTTTGCGGCCGAGCGCGGTGCGTCAAAAATACCTGATGTGCCTGCTGACACCGCACAGCGTGTTATTAAATCAGTGGCAGTCATTGGCGCAGGCACCATGGGTGGCGGCATTGCCATGAATTTCCTCAACGCGGGTTTGCCCGTCAAGATGCTGGAGATGAAACAGGACGCGCTGGACCGTGGTGTGGCCACCCTCCGCAAGAATTACGAGGCGCAGGTCAGCAAGGGCAAACTCAAGCAGGACAAGTTTGAGGCGCGAATGGCGCTGCTCAGCACCACCCTGAGTTACGACGACCTGAACGATGCTGACCTGGTCATTGAGGCCGTGTTTGAGGACATGGGTGTCAAAGAGGCGGTGTTCAAGGCGCTTGATGCGGTGATGAAACCCGGCGCCATTCTGGCCAGCAACACCTCCACGCTGGATGTGAACACCATTGCTGCCTTCACCCAGCGCCCGCAAGACGTGGTGGGCCTGCACTTCTTCAGCCCGGCCAACGTGATGAAGTTGCTGGAAGTGGTGCGCGGCGAGAAAACTGCTAAAGACGTGTTGGCTACCGTGATGACGCTTGCCAAAAAGATCAAGAAAACCGCCGTGGTGTCTGGCGTGTGTGACGGCTTTATTGGCAACCGCATGATCGAGCAGTACGGACGCCAAGCAGGCTTTTTGCTTGATGAAGGCTGCACCCCGGCGCAGGTGGACAAGGCGGTGGAGAAATTTGGTTTTGCCATGGGGCCGTTCCGCATGGGCGACCTGGCGGGCAACGACATTGGCTGGGCCATCCGCAAGCGCCGCTACCTTGAAAAGCCCCACATGAAGTACAGCAAAACCGCCGATTTGTTGTGCGAGAAAGGCCGGTTTGGCCAGAAAACCGGGGCCGGTTGGTACGACTACGTGCCCGGCAAGCGCGATGCCATTCCCAACGCCGACGTGGTCGCCATGATCGATGCCCACCGTGCCAGCCTGGGCATTACCCCGCGCAAGATTTCTGACGACGAGATCGTGCAGCGCCTGGTGTATTCACTCATCAACGAGGCGGCCCGCATTCTTGAAGAGGGCATTGCCAACAAGGCCAGCGACATTGATGTGGTGTATATCTTTGGTTATGGATTCCCGGTGTACCGGGGCGGCCCGATGAACTACGCCAATGAGGTGGGTTTGTTCAACGTGGTGCAGGCCATGAATCGCTTCGCCCAAAACCCGCTGGACGATGCCAAATTCTGGCAACCCGCGCCCCTGCTGGCCCAGCTTGCCGCTGCAGGCAAAACATTTGGTTAAATTGACCTCTAGTGCTTGTCAAATAAGCACTAGTAGCTACATATTCTGGAGTAATTAATGACATCTGCCCTCATCGTGTCCACCGCCCGCACCCCCTTGGCCAAAAGCTGGAAGGGCTCTTTCAACATGACCCATGGCGCCACTCTGGGTGGTCATGCGGTCGAGCATGCCATGGCACGCGCCGGCATTGAAGCCGCTGAAGTGGAAGACGTGGTCATGGGCTGCGCACTGCCCGAAGGGGCGACCGGCTCCAACATTGCCCGCCAGATCGCGCTGCGTGCGGGTTGCCCGGTCAGCGTATCGGGCCTGACGCTGAACCGCTTTTGCTCCTCCGGCCTGCAAGCCATTGCGCTGGCATCACAGCGCATCATGGCCGGGGAGGGCGACACCTATGTCGCAGGCGGGGTTGAGAGCATCTCGTGTGTTCAGCAGGAACTCAACAAACACATGATCACCGATCCGTGGTTGCTTAAAAACAAGCCCGCAATCTATTGGGACATG
>JBIJDQ010000197.1:0-5067 GCA_044344025.1 Rhodoferax sp. | reverse complement strand
AATCGAGATGATCAGTTTGTCCACGTCCAGGGTTTGGGCTTCGCCTTTGGCATTGGTCCAAGCGACGCTCACACCCTTTTTGCCCACTTTGACTTCGCCAACCTTCACGCCCAGTTCAATTTTGAGGCCCTGTTTGACAAAGGCTTTGTGGGCTTCTTTGGCAATTTGTTGGTCCACAGCGCCCAAAAACTCTGGCAAACCTTCCAGAATGGTGACTTCAGAACCCAAACGCCGCCAGACCGAGCCCATTTCCAGGCCGATCACACCCGAGCCAATCAGGCCCAGCTTCTTGGGGACGGAAGTCACGGCCAAAGCGCCTTCGTTGGACAACACCATGGTTTCGTCAAACGGTGTACCTGGCAAAGCCCGCGCATTGGAACCAGTGGCCACAATGATTTGTTGGCCGATCAGTGTTTCTTCTGCCGCGCCAGCCACTTTGATTTCATAGCCGCCCTCCACCGCCTTCACAAACGATGCCCGGCCGTGAAAAAAGCTAACCTTGTTCTTTTTGAACAAATACAAGATGCCGTCGTTGTTTTGTTTGACCACGGCATCTTTACGCGCCACCATCTTGGCGGCATCCATGCTCAGGCCCTTGACCTCAATGCCGTGATCGGCAAAGTGATGACTGGCTTGCTCAAAATGCTCACTCGATTGCAACAACGCCTTGCTGGGAATGCAGCCGACATTGGTGCAAGTGCCACCAGGTGCGGGGCCTCCCTTGCCGTTTTTCCATTCATCCACACAGGCCACGTTTTTGCCCAACTGGGCAGCGCGAATGGCGGCAATGTAGCCACCGGGGCCGCCACCAATCACGATCACATCAAATTGCTTGCTCATAAAAAAGTCCGAAAAAATTAAAAAAAACCCACCGGTGGCAAGGACAAACAGTCCAGCAACTCTGGTGGGTCAGGTCGTTCTAAAAATTAGATGTCAAACAACAGGCGAGCTGGGTCTTCCAATGCTTCTTTCATCGCAACCACACCCAGCACGGCTTCGCGGCCGTCAATAATGCGGTGGTCATAACTCATGGCGAAATAGTTCATTGGACGCACCACCACCTGGCCGTTTTCGACCATGGCACGGTCCTTGGTCGCATGCACGCCCAAGATGGCGCTCTGAGGCGGGTTGATGATGGGTGTGGACATCATGGAACCGAAGGTGCCACCGTTGCTGATGGAGAAGGTGCCACCGGTCATTTCGTCCATGCCCAGCTTGCCATCCTTGGCTTTTTGACCAAATTCGGCAATCTTCTTCTCGATGTCGGCAAAACTCATCTGGTCGGCATTGCGCAAAATAGGCACCACCAAGCCACGTGGCGAACCCACGGCAATGCCAATGTCAAAGTACCCGTGGTAAACGATGTCATTGCCCTCTACCGAGGCATTGAGCACTGGGAATTTCTTCAGGGCGTGAACTGCGGCCTTAACAAAGAAACTCATGAAGCCCAGCTTGACGCCGTGCTCTTTCTCAAAACGGTCTTGCATGCGCTTGCGCATGTCCATCACCGGTGCCATGTTAATTTCATTGAAGGTCGTCAAAATCGCATTGGTGGACTGCGACTGAAGCAGCCGCTCAGCCACACGGGCACGCAGGCGGCTCATGGGAACCCGTTGCTCGGGGCGACCTGCCAAGGACTCTGCCAAGCTGCTGCCAGGTGCGGCAACCTGGGGCAACAAGGGTGTTGCAGCCTTGGCTGGCATGACGGGTGCTGCAACTGGCTTGGGCGCAGCCACTGCGGCCAGAACATCACCTTTGGTCACCCGGCCATCTTTGCCGGAACCCGCCACAGAACCTGAAGCCAGGTTGTTGTCTGCCATCAATTTGGCAGCGGCGGGCATGGCCACACCGGCCATTGACGCGCTGGTTGCAGCGACAGTCGCCGCAGGTGCTGCGGCAGCGGCCATGGCAGCTACCACGGGAGCGACAGGCGCCACAGCCCCTGCCACAGCTTCGGTGTCAATGCGGGCAATCAGCTGGTCAGCGCCGACCGTGCTGCCGTTAGGCTCCACAATTTCAACAATCACACCTGCAGATGGCGCAGGCACTTCGAGCACCACTTTGTCGGTCTCGACATCAATCAGGATTTCATCCACAGCGACGGCGTCGCCCACTTTTTTCTTCCACTGCAACAATGTGGCTTCAGCGACGGATTCCGACAGTTGCGGGACTTTGACTTCTACGATTGCCATAACAATTCTTTCAAAAATATTTCTTGAGGGCTTGCAAAGCGGGATTACTCCCCGTTGCAAGCGGTTTAAACGGAGTTATTCGCGACCTTACTTGGTCAGGATAAAGCCTTTGAGCTTGCCAAACGCGCCTTCAACCAGCGCTTTTTGCTGCTCTTGGTGCAGGTGCGAATACCCGACAGCAGGTGATGCAGAAGCAGCCCGGCCGGAATACCCCAGTTTTTGCCCTTCAAGCATGTTTTCGTGAATGTAGTGCTGCACAAAGAACCAGGCACCCTGGTTCTGCGGCTCGTCTTGCGCCCAAACCACTTCCGTGGCGTTAGGGTACTTTTTGAGCTCAGTGGAAAACGCTTTGTGCGGGAACGGGTAAAGCTGTTCTACCCGAATGATGGCCACATCGTCAGCACCCTTTTCTTCGCGCTTTTTGGACAGGTCGTAATAAACCTTGCCAGAACAAGCCACCACCCGCTTAACCTTGTCACCTTTGAGCGGTTTGTGGTCAGGAATGATGGTCTGGAAGCTGCCTTTGGTGAATTCAGACAAGGGAGAAGCCGCGTCTTTGTGCCGCAAAAGTGACTTGGGCGTGAAGATCACCAATGGCTTGCGCAGATTGCGCACCATCTGGCGGCGCAACACGTGAAAGATCTGGCTGGCGGTTGTGGGTTGCACCAATTGCATGTTGGTGTCTGCAGCGAGCTGCATAAAGCGCTCAACCCGAGCGGAGGAGTGCTCTGGACCCTGACCTTCGTAGCCGTGCGGCAGCATCAAGGTGATACCGTTGACACGGCCCCACTTGACTTCACCCGACGCAATGAACTGGTCAATCACCACTTGTGCACCGTTGGCAAAGTCACCAAACTGCGCTTCCCAGATCACCAGCGTGTTGGGGTCGTTGGATGCGTAACCATATTCAAAGCCCAACACCGCCTCTTCAGACAGGATCGAGTCAATGACGACAAACGGGGACTGGTTCTCAGCCACGTTTTGCAATGGCACATAAGTACCCACGTCCCATTTTTCACGATTCTGGTCATGAATCACCGCGTGGCGGTGGGTGAAAGTCCCACGCCCGCAGTCTTCGCCGCTTAAGCGCACCGGGTAGCCACTGGCCACCAGAGAGGCAAAAGCCATGTGCTCACCCATGCCCCAATCCACCGGAATGTCACCACGGCCCATGGCTGCTCGGTCGTCATACACCTTTTTTACCAGCGAATGAGGTGTCAGGCTGGCTGGCAATGTGGTGATTTTGTCTGCCAGGCGCTTCCATTCAGACATGGGAATGGAGGTGTCACCCGCATCAGTCCACTTTTTACCCAAAAATGGGGTCCAGTCAACTGCGTACTTGCTCTTGAAGTTGGTCAACACAGGGTCCACCGTGTGGCGACCTGCGTCCATTGCGGCGCGGAACGCCTTGAACATGTCGTCACCCAAGGTGGCACCCAGACCCTGTGCAGCCAGCTTTTCTGCGTACAGCTTTCGGGTGCCGGGATGCTGGGCAATTTTCTTGTACATCAGCGGCTGGGTCAGCGCAGGTGTGTCTTGTTCGTTGTGACCCAATTTGCGGAAGCAAATGATGTCCAACACCACGTCCTTGCGGAACTCCATGCGGTATTCCAGCGCCCATTTCATGGCCATCACCACCGCTTCAGGATCATCCCCGTTGACGTGCATCACCGGTGCCTCAACACCCTTGACGATGTCGGTGCAATACAGCGTGGAGCGGTAGTCACGTGGGTCAGAGGTGGTGAAACCGATCTGGTTGTTGATGATCAGGTGCACTGTGCCAGCGGTGGTGTATCCACGGGTCTGCGCCAATGCCAGGGTTTCCTGATTGACACCCTGGCCCGCAAAGGCGGCATCACCGTGTACCAGCACAGGCAATACCTGGCGGCCTGTCGGGTCGGCACGGCGGTCCATACGGGCGCGCACAGAGCCTTCAACCACGGGGTTGACAATTTCAAGGTGCGACGGGTTAAACGCCAGGCTCAGGTGCACCGGGCCGCCAGGGGTGGTCACGTCAGAGCTAAAGCCCTGGTGGTATTTCACATCACCGGCGGGCAGGTCTTCAGGGGCGGTATGGTCAAACTCGGCAAACAAGTCGGCAGGCAATTTGCCCAGCGTGTTCACCAGCACGTTCAAGCGGCCACGGTGGGCCATGCCAATCACGATCTCTTGCACACCAAGGCTACCGGCCTGTTGAATAAGTTGGTCCATGGCGGCGATGAAGCTCTCACCACCCTCCAACGAGAAACGCTTTTGACCCACGTACTTGGTATGCAAAAAGCGCTCTAGCCCCTCAGCGGCGGTCAAGCGGTCAAGAATGTGTTTCTTCTGGTCAACAGTGAAGTTGGGTTTGGAGCGAACACTTTCCAGCCTTTGTTGCCACCAGCGCTTTTGGGTCTGGTCGGTCAGGTATTGGTACTCGGCACCGACCGAGCCGCAATAGGTCTCACGCAGTGCATTGAGCAACTCGCGCAGGGGCATGCTGTTCTTGCCAAAAAACGTGTTGCTGGTGTCAAACACGGTCTCGTAATCAGCGTCTTTGAACCCGTAAAACGCGGGGTCGAGTTCAGGAATATTGGGGCGCTCGGTGCGCTTGAGGGGGTCAAGGTCAGCCCAGCTTGCACCCACATTGCGGTAAGCGGCAATTAGCTGTTGTGCTGCGGTGCGCTTGCGGCCCATTTCGGCATCCACGCTGGCCACCACCACTTTGGTGCCACCGGCCTTGGCGCGCTGCGCAAAGGCATCAATTACGGGCTGGTGTGGCACGTCTTTGGCGTTGGTGCCGTCTACGGCAGGCACATTTTGCAGGGCATCAAAATAATCACGCCAGGTGTCTGGCACGCTGCCGGGGTTGGCAAGGTAGTTTTCGTACATC
>JBIJDQ010000196.1:0-5090 GCA_044344025.1 Rhodoferax sp. | reverse complement strand
TATTCAGGGCATGCGCGTCACTGATGCCGAGACCATGGAAGTGGTGGAATGGGTACTGGGTGGCGAGGTACAGCAAGACATCGTGGGCTTGATCAACCAGGCAGGTGGCAAGGCGGTGGGGCTCACCGGGCGGGATGGGGGCATGATTCGGGCGCAAAAACTCAAAATGCTCGACAACACCGACGCCAGCAAAGAGCACGATGTGGGGCAAGTGGGCGACATTGTCAGCATTGACCCCAGCGTGGTCAAAGCCTTGCAGGATGATGCGTTTATTCCTGTCATCAGTCCGATCGGCTTCGGTGAAAACAACGAGAGCTACAACATCAACGCCGATGTGGTCGCAGCCAAATTGGCCACCGTACTCAAAGCCGAAAAACTGATCATGCTCACCAACATCAGCGGTGTGCTCAATAAGGCGGGAGAGTTGCTGACAGACCTGACCGCCAAGCGCATTGACGAGTTGTTTGCCGATGGCACCATTTCAGGCGGCATGTTGCCAAAAATTGCCGGGGCGCTCGATGCTGCCAAAAGCGGTGTGAACGCAGTGCACATCGTTGATGGCCGGGTGCCGCATGTGTTGTTGCTGGAGATTTTGACCGACCAGGCGTTTGGCACAATGATCCGGTCGCATTGATTTGCTATATATTTTATAGCTTCTAACGCATATGAAGTAAGCACTACAGGCCATTTATATGAGAATATTGCTGGTTGAAGACGATGTGATGGTGGCCTGCGGCATCAAACTCGGTCTAGTTGATGCTGGTTATGCCGTCGACTGGGTGGGCAGTGCCGAAAAAGCGCTTGAAATCAGCCGGAACGAGGCATTTGACCTCGCGATCATTGACCTTGGGTTACCTGGCATGGATGGTCTGGACCTGACGCAGCGCATGCGCCAAATGGGCCACACCATACCGGTGTTGATTCTGACGGCCCGCGATGCACTGGACGACCGGGTGCGTGGCCTTGACCTGGGTGCAGACGACTACATGATCAAGCCCTATGAGCTGCCGGAGTTGTTGGCCCGTTTGCGCGCCTTGCTGCGGCGCTCCCAAGCGGCGACATCGTCGGTGTTGACCTTTGGTCCGCTGGAGATGAACACTGCCACCCGGCAGGCATGCGCTCGCCCAAGTGGTCAACTGATTGAACTTGGCCAGCGGGAGTGGACTGTATTGCACTACCTGTTGCTCAATGCCCCCAAGCCAGCCAACAAAGACAGGTTGTTGCAGGCCCTGACCGGCTGGGACAAAGAGATTACCCCCAATGCAGTAGAGGTCTACATTTCTCGACTGCGTGGCAAGCTGGAGCCGCTGGGTGTGGCATTGCGCTCAATACGGGGGTTTGGCTACCGACTTGAGCTGTTGCAAGTCGACGCGACCGACGTGTCCGCGCCTGACTAGCCCGTTATGCAACTGGCGGCCATGTCGTCGGGCTTGCGACGGCGCTTGATGTTGCTGCTGCTCGTGCCGTTGTGTTTGCTGGCTGGCATAAACACTTGGTTTGACTACCGCCTTGCAGACAACGTGTCACTGCAGCAAGACAGCCAATTGTTGAAAATGACCCCATTGCTGGCGGACTCGGTGGTGGCCCCTGGCAAAACCGCGGCAGATCCGCCGGTGATGTTGCGTGCGCCAGCCATTGAAGAATTTCTCAACAATCAGGGACAAACGGCCTTTGCTATCGTCAGCCTTGAAGGCCGGGTGCTTCTTGGGGCTGAGTGGCTCTCTGGTTTGCCACCAACAACGGGCGAGCCGGAGTTTGCCAGCGAGGAACATCAAGGCGTGGTCTACAGGATTGTCTCGTTGCGGGTGCAAACGGCGGCCGGTGACTTGGTGGCACGCTTGGCCGATGGCGCTGACCCGCGCCAGCAATGGTTTACCCGTGTGCTGCAAAAAGTGCTTTTGCCCAACCTGATTTTGATGGTGCTGGCTGTGTTTGTGATTAATTGGGCAGTCGGGCGAGCGTTGCAACCCTTGTTGCGGCTCAAGAGTGCGGTTGAACACCGATCCCCCCGAGACCTGAGCCCGCTGGATGCCGATGCCTCACCAGAAGAGGTTCGCCCATTGGTGCAGTCGCTTAATCGTTTGTTGGCCCTGGTGAAAGCGCAAGCAGACAGCCAGGCCCGTTTTGTGGCCGACGCAGCCCACCAATTGCGCACGCCCCTTGCGGGCCTGCAATCACAAATAGAAGCACTGGCCTTGTCTACCAAACCCTTTGAGGTGGTGTTTGACCGAGCCTCTGAATTGATGCCAATTAGCCCTTTGATGCCGACAGAAAAAGCACTTTCCGCTATAACTTTAGAAGCAAGTCAAATTTTGCACTTGCGTGACGCAACCCGGCGCACCACACAGCTGGCCAATCAGTTGCTGGCGCTGTCACGAGTTGATGCGCGCAACCCGGCAGCGCAGCCGGTGGCGCATGTGGACTTGCAAAGTCTGTGTGAAGGCGTGCTGGAAGACTACCTTGACCTAGCGGCCAGCAGGGGCATAGACCTTGGGCTTGATGCCCAGCCCGTGCGGGTTTGGGCGCACCTGTGGCTGCTAAGGGAACTCCTCTGCAATTTACTGGACAACGCCTGTAAATATTCCCCACCAGGCAGTGTTGTCACCCTGCGCTGTGGGCACGCTGCGGTTGATCAGGCTCCAATGCTTGAGGTCGAAGACGACGGCCCTGGTATTGCGCCAGACGAGCGCCAGCGCGTGTTTGAGCGTTTCTACCGGGTGCCCGGCACCGTGTCTGACGGTACCGGTCTTGGGTTGGCCATTGCAGACGAAATTGCCCGAGTGCATGGTGGACAACTGTGGGTGGGCGAAGGCAGCGGCGGACGCGGTGCGCGCTTCACGTTGGTGCTGCTGTGTGAGAATGAAATTGGTGCCCACACCCACTGACCCCTTCTGGATGGCTTTCGTTGTTGATCTGGTCATTTTGCGTAGGGGTTAACCCGCTACTTCCCTAGAAAGCCCCCCCTAGAAAGTACACCGAGCGGTTCCTGGCAGAGGAAATACTGCAAAATAGAACGATCGTTCTTTTATGCACTATGACCACCTCACACTCCATTCGAAAATTGGCTAGCACGGCCAGCCGCACCAGCGGCGAGCGTGCCCTGCAAAAAGGCCAGCAAACCAAGCAGACCATCATCGACGCTGCCCTTGGGCTGGCGGAGCAAATCGGGCTGGAGGGTTTGAGCATCGGTGCCTTGGCCGAAATTACCCACATGAGCAAGTCGGGGGTGTTTGCCCACTTTGGTTCACGTGAAGAGCTTCAGATCTCAGTGGTCCGCGAATACTACCGGCGGTTTTCCGACGAGGTGTTTTTTCCGGCCATGAACGTGCCGCGTGGTCTGCCGCGTGTGCGCGCGCTGTTTGCCAACTGGATGAAGCGTGTGGCCATTGAAATTCAGTCGGGCTGCATCTTTATCAGCGGCGCGGTCGAGTTTGATGACCGGCCCGGCCCGGTGCGCGATGCGTTGGCCAGCTCAGTGCAAACCTGGTTGACGGCGATGCACCGTGCGGTGGTTCAGGCCAAGGACGAAGGCCATTTGGTTGGTGATGCCGATGCGGCGCAGATGGCCTTTGAGATTCATGGCCTCATCCTCGCGTTGCACTACGAAGCCCGCTTTTTAAAAAACCCGGGTGCCATGGCGCGTGGCAACACCGGCTTTGAGAACATCTTGTTGCGTTACGGCAAATCCCTGCCACGCGCATCCGCTCAAACTGTCTGATTCAACCCATTTCAAGGAGAACCCACCATGGCTACCTATACCCCCCCGCTGCGTGACATGCAGTTTGTGATGCATGAAGTGCTCAATGTGGTCGCTGACTTTGCCACCATGCCGGTGCATGCTGACATGGATGTCGACACCATCAATGCGGTACTCGAAGAGGGCGGCAAATTTGCCACCGATGTGTTGTTGCCCATCAACATCAGTGGCGACACCGAGAGCTGCAAGCTTGACGCGGTCACCCATGAGGTGAAAACCCCAACCGGCTACAAAGAGGCCTATGCCCAATACATCGCAGGTGGCTGGGCTGCCCTGGCTTGTGACCCCGAGTTTGGCGGGCAGGGCCTGCCACTGGTGGTGAACCAGTGTTTTTACGAGATGATGAACTCGGCCAACCAGGCCTGGACCATGTACCCCGGCCTGACCCATGGCGCTTATGCCGCGCTTCATACCCACGGCACAGATGAGCAAAAGGCCACCTACCTGCACAAGATGACCAGCGGGGAATGGACTGGCACCATGTGCCTGACCGAGCCCCATTGCGGCACTGACTTGGGCCTGATGCGCAGCAAAGCCGAGCCACAGCTTGACGGCACCTACCGCATCACCGGCACCAAGATTTTTATCAGCGCGGGAGAGCACGACCTGACCGAGAACATCATCCATCTGGTGTTGGCCCGTTTGCCCGATGCGCCCCCCGGCATCAAGGGGGTCAGCCTGTTCATCGTGCCCAAATTTCACGTCAATAAGGATGGTTCATTAGGGGCACGCAACAGCATATTTGCCAGCCGCCTGGAGCACAAGATGGGCATCAAGTCCAGTGCCACCGCACAAATTGAGCTTGAAGGTGCCGTGGGCACACTGGTTGGGCAGCCCAACAAAGGCATGCAGGGCATGTTTGTCATGATGAATGCAGCCCGCCTGGGTGTGGGCAACCAGTCACTGGGTTTGACCGAGGTGGCGTTCCAGAACGCACTGGCCTACGCCAAAGACCGCATTCAGATGCGCAGCCTGTCCGGCGTGAAAGCCAAAGACCTGCCCGCTGACCCGATCATTGTCCACCCCGATGTGCGCAAGATGCTGCTCACCGCCAAGGCTTACGCTGAAGGTGGCCGTGCGCTGATGTGTTTCAGTTCCATGTTGCTGGAAAAAGAGCACTACCACCCGGACGAAAAAGTACGCAAGGACTCTGGTGAGTTGTTGGCCATGTTGACCCCAATCGTCAAGGCCTTCATCACCGACAACGGCCACATTTCCACAAATGCGTGTATGCAAGTGTTTGGTGGCCATGGCTTCATCAAGGAATGGGGCATGGAGCAGTTTGTGCGTGACAACCGCATCAACATGATTTACGAGGGCACCAACACCATCC
>JBIJDQ010000013.1:0-16898 GCA_044344025.1 Rhodoferax sp. | reverse complement strand
GACGCTTCGCTTTTAGAAATCGCCCGCAAGATCCAAACTGCCCCGATTTGGTAAATGCCCAAGTTTTTGGTTTTCACATCAGGGTGAAGCCAATTTAAAAGACAATCGCAGCCATACTCAAACCTGTTTTTTGACCCAAAAGGAGTCCCCATGCCCATCGTCGTGTTCAATCAAAAAGGGGGCGTTGGCAAGTCCACCATCACCTGCAATCTGGCCGCCATCAGTGCCAGCCAGGGTTTGCGCACCCTGGTGATTGACCTTGACCCACAAGGGAACTCCACCAGCTACCTGTTGGGGAGCACGGCGAGCGCTGATCAGCCCACCGTGGCCGGCTTTTTTGAACATTCGTTAAGCTACAGTTTTCGCAGCGTTTCACCAACAGAGTTCATTGTGGAGACCCCATTTGAGAACCTGGACGTGATGCCCTCCAGTCCGGCCCTGACAGAACTGGTGGTCAAACTTGAATCACGCCAAAAAATCTACAAATTGCGCGAAGCTTTGCAGCAGTTGGCCGACACCTATGACCGCATCTACATTGACACCGCTCCGGCGCTCAATTTCTTCACCCGAGCCGCCCTGATTGGCGCCACCGGTTGCCTGATTCCGTTTGACTGCGACAGTTTTTCGCGCCAAGCGCTTTACGCCTTGCTGGAGAGCGTTCAGGAAATCCGCGCGGACCATAACCCCGGTTTGCAAGTGGATGGTATTGTGGTGAACCAGTTTCAGGCACGCGCAAACTTGCCACAGCGCATGGTCACAGAGCTGATCAACGAAGGTTTGCCGGTGTTGCAGCCTTATTTGCCGTCGTCTGTGAAGATTCGTGAATCGCATGAGCAGTCTTTGCCCATGATTTACCTCGACCCCAACCACAAGATCACGCTTGCGCTGGTGGCCCTGCACGATGGCCTGCGCAGCTAGGGTAAAGTTTCTCTGTTGAAGTGGAAATAGAACCAGGCAGCACCGTGTTCACGGTCAGCCAGCAAAGTGTTTGGCAAGCCCAGAGGCCACCATGGGCTGTGCGCCTGGCCATTGGTCTGCAATCAGGCCATGTTGATAGGCGGCGTGCCAAGCGGCTTCAAACGGGTCTTTTTTCATGGCCAGACCGGCACCAAGCATGCCTGCCAGCACATCACCAGTGCCTGCAGTGGCCAGTTTGGCGTTGCCAGTTGGGTTGATGATGGGTGTTTTTCCCGGTGCCGCAATCACCGTGCCTGAGCCTTTCAGCATGACCGTGCAACAAAATTGATATGCCAATTGAGTGGCCGCTGCCAGGCGGTCTTGCTGCACCTGTACAACGCTGCAGTTGAGCAAGCGTGCCGCTTCCAATGGGTGAGGTGTCAGTACGGTGGTGGCCAATTTTTTGGTCCTATTGGCCAGTAGTGCTCTCAGGTAATCATCTGTAGCTATTGAATTTATAGCATCTGCGTCAATCACCATGGGTGCGGGTGAGGACAGCAGGCGCTCCAGCACGGCGTGCACCGCTGAGCCGCCGCCGCAACCACACACCACGGCCATGGTCTGCAGGTCAAGGGCATCGAGCGACCTGAACATCAGCTCGGGTTGGCTGACATCCACGTTGAGGGGGTTGCCGTCCAGCAGCGCGATCAACACTCGCCCGGCACCTGCATGCAGTGCGGCAGTGGCTGCCAGCAGGGCGCCACCGGTCATGCCGGGCGCTCCCCCGATGACGGCCACATCGCCATAGGTGCCTTTGTGGCTGGCGTAGCTTCTGAGTAAGGGCACTGGCCGACCGGGCAGCATGGCATTGGGCGCGGTGTTCTCTCGAAGCAGTGGTGCTAGTCCCAAATCGTTCAACCAGACCGCACCACAGGCTTGTCTGCCTTGTGCCGTGAAAAGGCCGGGCTTGAGTGTCAGTAAGCTTAAAGTGTGGGTGGCGTGGGCGTGTAACAGGGTGGCAGCGCCGGTATCGGCGTTTAGGCCAGTGGGCAAATCCACACTCAGAATGGGCACACCACTGGCATTCATTTGCGTCAGCCAGTGGGCCATTTCTCCTGCCGGTTCCCGGCTTTGGGTGCCTATGCCAAGCAGGGCATCGATACAAAGATGGGGGTCACTGGGCGCGCTCGGGCTGAAGGAGACCCCCGCCAGGGTGGCGCGTTGAAAAGAGGCAGCGGCATCGGGGGGCTGGGTGGGGTTGTTCAGCCAGGTCACGATGGGCTGCTTGCCCCATTGCTGTAAGTGCATGGCGGCTTCCAGCCCGTCCCCACCGTTGTTGCCTGGACCGCACGCGACCCAGATACGTTGCGCATGGGGCGTGATGGCCAGCGCCAGTTTGGCAACCGCCAGGCCTGCACGGCGCATCAGGGTGTGCGCGGGCAGGGCGGCTTGTGACTGGTTTTCAATGGCGCGTGTGGCAGCAATCCCGTGAAGTGGGTGGCATGCACCCGGATGAATGCGCTGCACGGCCTAAAACTCGTAGCTCTCGCCTTCTCTGGCCAACCGGTATTGCGGGTCACCGGCCTGTCGGGGGTGGTCTTGCAGCACTTGGGCAAATGCCGCCTCAAGCGCATCGTCGCTTCGGGTGGGCTCGTGATGGGTGCAAAAAAGCACCTTGACGCCGGCTTTTTTGGCGTAGTCAATGCTGGAATGAAAAGTGCCGTGTCCCCAACCTTTTTTGGCGGGATATTCTGCGGTGGTGTAGGAGCAGTCCGCAATCAAGACATCTACGCCCTTCATGGCGCGCAGGATGTCGTTGGCTTTCTCGTCAACAAAAGTCTGGTATTCCGCATGCGCCTGGTCACCTGGCTCGTAGATGTTGAGGGGGGGTTCATGGTCGCCAGTAAAAAAAACCGATTTTCCGTTGGCCTCGATACGGTAGCCAAAGTCGATCACCGGATGGTTCATTAAAAATGGCGTGATGGTGGCTGATCCGATTTGAATGCTTTGTTCAGGTGCCAAAGTGACGTACTCAATGGTTGCCTTCATTTCAGCTTCGCGCACTGGAAAGTAACTGTATTGCAGCTGCACCGCCATGACTTGTTCGACACCCTTGCCCGACACGGGGTCAAACGCACCGTGCAGACGCAAAGTGTTGCCCGGGATGAAGTTCGGGATGAAAAACGGCAATCCCTGAATATGATCCCAGTGCGAGTGGGTAATCAGCACGTTGGCGGTTACAGGCAATTCAGTGAGAAGTGATTGCGACAAGGGGAAAATGCCGGTCCCTGCATCAATGATGATCAGTTCGTTGTTGTCAGTCCGGATTTCGATGCAGGTGGTGTTGCCACCGTAACGCACTGTTGATGGCCCCGGTGATGCGATTGAGCCACGCACCCCCCAAAATTTGACTTTCATAAATGGCCCTTAGATTTTTGCGAATATTTTGGCTTCTTCAAACGAAGTACTCAGGTCGCCACAAGACACAATAAGCTCATCCAGAGGTGCCCCCAGGGTTTTGATGACGAATGGTGGCAACTCTTGGACATACGGGTTGCCACCAAATCCGAAGCAAAGCTTCTTGCTCATCTGGTTGGCAGCGAAAACACATGCAAACAAATTTGAATGCATCCCGATTGCATCATACTGGTGTGCGATGGTATCGACCAGGCTCGGTGCAAAGCGCCATTTTTCAACCAACATGGCGCCCACCACAGCATGGTCTGTGCCAAGCGTTATTTGTAGCGCCTCATGCAGGGATGATTCGTCGGATTTGCACAGCAGCAAAGCCTGTTTGAATTCGTTGGGCATGAATTGCGCCAGCACAACCTTGCCAAAATCATGCAGCAAGCCGCCGATAAAACAGTCCATCGGGTCGGCGTTTTCCAGACGTAAAGCCAATTGCTTGGCAATTACCGCAGTGGACAAGGAGTGGAGCAGGTACTGTTGACCGTCAAAGTCGGCAGCATTTTCCTTGGGCAGCATGCCAACGGCGGCAATGCTCAAAGCCAAGTTCTTGATGGTGTTGAAGCCCAGATAAACCACCGCATGGTTGATTGAAGTGATTTGTCTGGGCAGACTGTAGTAAGCAGAATTGACCACTCTAAGTATCTTGACAGTGACCACGGGGTCTTTGTCGATGACCTGCACCAGATCTATGGCTGTGCAATTGACATCTCGAGTGAGCTCCAGAATTTTTTGAACACTTTTCGGAAATGCGGGCATGCCATCAACAGCATGGGTGAGTTTCTGGGAAAGTTCGGGGGACATGACCTGGATTGTTAGTTAATCAAACCATCATGCAGGATAGAAAAGACACTTTTGGGTCACGGGTTTTGAGCATACAGCGGACAGACTTTTGGATTTTTTTATGAGTGCAAAGTCAATGGGCACCCAGGCCAGAGCGCGCGAGAAAATAGACCAATGCTATACTCGATCGGCTTAACGTTACAGTGGCTTTGTTACCGTAAGTTGAGTTCATTCGCAAACCAGTTTCATCAAGGTGTTGTGGTGTAAATTTCTGAATATCAGGATGTGCATTGCAAAACGAACTGGATTTTAGACCTAACCTTTGGAGTTATACATGGCAATTACCATGCGAGAAATGTTGGAAGCAGGTGTCCATTTTGGTCATCAAACACGCTTTTGGAATCCCAAGATGGCACCGTTTATCTTCGGCCATCGCAACAAAATTCATATTATCAACCTGGAAAAATCGCTGCCGATGTTCCAGGATGCAGCCAAGTTTGTGCGCCAGATTTCCGCCAAACGCGGTACGGTGCTGATGGTTGGCACCAAGCGCCAAGCACGTGAAACAGTCGCCGTTGAGGCGCAGCGTGCTGGTGTTCCTTACGTGGATCAACGCTGGTTGGGCGGTATGCTGACCAATTTCAAAACCGTGAAGACGTCCATCAAGCGTCTGAAAGACATGAAGATCCAGCAAGAAGCAGGTTTGGAAAGCATGAGCAAGAAAGAGCAACTGATGTTTGCCCGCGAGCTCGAAAAGCTGGAAAAAGACATTGGTGGCATCCAGGACATGGCCGTATTGCCAGATGCAATTTTCGTAATTGACGTGGGTTACCACAAGATTGCCATTGCCGAAGCACGCAAATTGGGCATTCCGTTGATTGCTGTAGTGGATACCAACCATTCTCCTGAAGGCATCGATTACGTAATTCCCGGCAACGACGACTCTTCCAAAGCTGTGACACTTTATGCGCGTGGCATTGCAGATGCCATCATTGAAGGTCGTGCCAACGCAATTGACGATGTGGTCAAGGCTGTGGCTGCGGAAAGCGCTGACGAATTCGTGGAAGTCAATGAGGCGGCTGCCTGAGTTTTGCCTTTCACCCCAAAAAAGGGGGCTTTGTTGCCCCCTTTTTTTGATCAAATTTTTTAATCAATTGAACTGAATCCGGAGAATACAAATGGCTGCAATTACCGCAAGCATGGTGGCTGAACTGCGTGGCAAGACCGATGCCCCGATGATGGAGTGCAAGCGTGCATTGACTGAAGCTGAAGGCGACATGGCAAAGGCAGAAGAGTTGTTGCGCGTCAAGTTGGGTAGCAAGGCTGGCAAAGCCGCAGGGCGGATCACGGCTGAAGGCGTGGTGGTCTGTAGCCTGACAGGTGATGTGGGTGCGCTGCTTGAAGTGAACTGTGAGACCGACTTTGTCACCAAGAATGACAGCTTTTTGGCGTTGGCAAGTGCCGCGGTTGAGCTGGTTGCCAAGAACGATCCGGCGGATGTAGCTGCTCTGGGCGCGTTGGCTTACGCTCAGGACGGTTTTGGTCCTACGCTGGAAGATGTGCGCAAGGGCTTGATTGGCAAGATTGGTGAAAACATGAGCTTTCGCCGTTTCAAGCGGTTTTCGTCGGGAGCTAAATTGGCATCCTACCTGCACGGTACCCGCATTGGTGTAGTCGTAGAGTTTGAAGGCGACGCCGCAGCGGCAAAAGATGTCGCAATGCACGTTGCGGCCATGAAGCCTGTAGCGCTGTCCAGCAACGACGTGCCAGCTGATTTGGTCGCACGCGAGCGCTCAGTGGCAGCCGCAAAAGCAGCGGAAGACGCTGCTGTGGCAACCGCCGCAGGCAAGCCAATTCAGTCCGCAGAAATTGTCGCGAAACGCATTGAGGGTGGCGTACAGAAATACCTCAAGGAAGTCTCGCTGTTTAATCAGACTTTTGTTAAGAATGACAAGCAGACGGTTGAACAAATGCTGAAGGCCACCGGAACCACAGTGAAATCATTCACTCTGTTCGTGGTTGGCGAAGGTATTGAAAAGAAGGTCGATGACTTTGCCGCAGAAGTTGCCGCCCAGGTGGCCGCCGCCCAACAAGCCGCTTGATTGCTGCTGTCCTACCTCAATTGATCCCCAAGACTCATCAGGAGATTCGCATGACACTTGCCAAGCCCGCTTACAAGCGCATTTTGCTGAAACTGTCGGGTGAGGCCCTGATGGGTGACGATCAGTTTGGAATTAACCGTGACACCATCGTGCGCATGGTTGACGAAGTGGTCGCCGTAACTCGACTGGGTGTTGAGGTGGCAGTGGTCATTGGCGGGGGTAATATTTTTCGGGGTGTGGCAGGTGGCTCAGTCGGCATGGACCGTGCAACTGCGGATTACATGGGCATGCTGGCCACTGTCATGAATTCTCTGGCCCTGGGGGACACCATGAACAAGGCGGGTTTGACGGCTCGGGTGATGTCAGCCATTGCTATTGAGCAGGTGGTAGAGCCCTATGTCAGGCCCAAAGCCTTGCAATATCTTGAAGAAGGAAAAGTCGTGATTTTCGCAGCCGGTACGGGGAACCCCTTTTTCACCACAGACACTGCGGCTGCACTGCGCGGTGCTGAAATTGGTGCTGAAATTGTCCTGAAGGCGACCAAAGTGGATGGCGTTTACACTGCAGATCCTAAAAAAGACCCAAGTGCCACGAGGTACAGCAAAATTTCTTTTGATGAAGCAATCTCAAAGAATTTGGGCATCATGGATGCCACTGCGTTTGCACTGTGTCGTGATCAAAAATTGCCGGTCAAGGTTTTTTCAATTTTCAAGCATGGCGCATTGCAGCGTGTGGTCATGGGAGAAGACGAGGGAACGCTGGTGTACGCCTGAGCGTGTCAAAATCCTGTTTTCAGAGTCATTTTGAGTGCTGAGTGAGGAAATTCATATGCCTATAGCCGATATTAAAAAAAATGTTGAGTCCAAAATGGACCAATCTATTGAGTCTTTTAAACACAACCTGACCAAGATTCGCACGGGGCGTGCCAGCCCCGCCATTCTCGACACGGTCCATGTAGACTACTACGGCGCCATGGTGCCCATCAGCCAAGTGGCCAACGTGTCTCTGCTGGATTCGCGAACAGTGAGTGTCCAGCCGTGGGAAAAAGGGATGGGTTCCAAGATTGAAAAGGCAATACGCGACAGTGACCTGGGATTAAATCCTTCCTCCATGGGTGATTTGATTCGTGTGCCTATGCCGCCCATGTCTGAGGAGCGCCGTAAAGAACTGACCAAGTTGGTTCGGAACGAGGGCGAAGGGGCAAAAATCGCTGTGCGCAACCTGCGCCGTGATGCCAACGAGGCTGTCAAAAAGGTGGTCAAAGACAAACTTGCATCTGAAGATGAGCAGAAACGCTGTGAAACTGACATTCAGAAGGTAACTGACAGGCATGTCATTGCCATTGATCAACTGGTCACGGCGAAAGAACACGACATCATGGCGGTCTAAGTCCGTTATGACCTTGAAGCAAGTGCCTCATCACATTGCCATTGTCATGGACGGCAATGGCAGGTGGGCCAACAAAAGGTTCTTGCCACGTATCGCAGGGCACAAACAGGGTGTCGATGCTCTGAAACGATGTGCCAAGGCCTGCGATGCAAGGGGGGTTCGCGTTTTGACAGTGTTCGCGTTTTCATCTGAAAACTGGCAGCGCCCAAGCGACGAAGTGTCTGGTCTGATGGACTTGTTTGCTTTGGCTCTGGCACGTGAAGTACCGCAGCTCAAAGCAGATGGTGTGCATCTTCGGTTTATTGGTGAGCGTCGGGGCTTGTCTGCGAGGGTACTCAAGAGTATTGAACAGGCCGAGGCAGATACCTTGGGGAATAGCCGCTTGGTGTTGAACGTTTGCTTCAATTACGGCGGACGCTGGGATATTGTTCAAGCAGCGGCGAAGCTTGCCGCGCAGGGACTGGCGGTGACCGAGACGAACATGAGTCAGGCCATGGCTTTAGCTCACGTGCCTGATCCAGATTTGCTTATCCGGACCGGTGGTGAGCTACGAATCAGCAACTTTTTGCTGTGGCAATCGGCGTATTCGGAGTTTGCATTTGTTGATACGCTATGGCCAGATTTTGATGCCGTAGCTTTGGACGCTGCGATTGCTTCTTATGTCGGGCGTGAGCGAAGATTTGGCAAAACGTCAGATCAGGTTCAACAAGTGTCGGGTTTGTGAATCTCAAAAACCGAACATGCTTAAACAAAGAATTCTCACCGCCATGGTGTTGCTTGCAGTGTTACTGCCAGCACTTTTCTACAGTGAGTCCTGGCCGTTTTGTACGCTGGCGCTAGTCTTTATTGCCGCTGCAGGGTGGGAGTGGGCAAGGATAAACGACTGGAGCAACCGCACAGCTATGTTGACAGCGGGCGTTTGCTGCTTTTTTTGCGGCCTGATGTGGTGGAACGGCTGGCTGTCGCGAAGTATGCCGCAGCTGTGGCTGCTGGCGGGCGGAATATGGGTCTTAGGTGGCGCCTTTGTGTTAAGGGCAGGTGTTGGCGCATGGTCTGGCCATTCGCGGTATGCACGCTTGCTCGTTGGTGTTATCGCCTTGTGTTTGACCTGGTTGGCCGTCGCGCAAGCAAAGTTGATTGGCACCAATTACCTGTTGTCCATTCTCACTTTGGTGTGGACTGCAGATGTCGGCGCGTATTTTGCGGGCCGGGCTTTGGGTGGGCGCTGGAGCCGCACCAAGCTGGCTGTCTCCATCAGCCCGGGTAAAAGTTGGGAAGGCGTTTGGGGGGGCATGGTGGGTGTCATTGTGCTGGCATGTGTTTGGCGCTATGTTGACCTCTCGACTGGGGCCACGGTGCCAAGTTTATACACACACATCGGCCAAAAAAGCATTGGGCTGCTTTTGCTTGCAGCGATCTTTATGGCAGCCATGAGTGTGGTTGGTGATTTGATCGAAAGCCTGGTCAAGCGCAGCGCTGGTGTCAAGGACAGCAGTGGTTTGCTGCCTGGTCACGGTGGGGTGCTTGACCGTGTGGATGCGTTGCTTCCTGCACTTCCCTTGGCGATGATGCTGTATTCGTTCTAGGTGTGAAAATGATAGATCAAGATGGTTTGAAGAAGCAGCGCGTCACAATTCTTGGGTCAACTGGCTCGATTGGCGTCAGTACGTTGGAAGTGATTGCAGCTCATCCAGATCGATTTGATGTATACGCACTCACTGCATCAAGTCAGGTCGAGAAATTACTTGCACAGTGCGTGATATTCAAACCTGTTTTTGCGGTCATGGCAAGTGAAGCACATGGTCGCGATTTGGCGCAGAAATGTGCGGCACTTGGCCTTTCAACACGGGTTTTGGGTGGCGCTGAGGCAATTGCTATGGTGGCAAGTCACGAGTGCGTTGACATTGTTATGGCCGCCATTGTGGGCGCAGCTGGCCTGGCCTCTTGCCTGGCGGCAGCCCGTTCGGGAAAACGTCTTCTGCTTGCAAATAAGGAAGCCTTGGTGGTGGGGGGAGACTTTTTCCTTCAGACCGTTGCGTCTGGTGGTGCCAAACTGTTGCCCATTGACAGCGAGCACTCGGCGGTGTTTCAGTCTCTACCAGACAAGGTGTCGGACTGGGCTGCGCAGATTGACAAAATTATTCTGACTGCGTCGGGCGGCCCCTTTCGCAAGCGGGATCCTTCCACCTTTGCTGACATCACCCCAGAGCAGGCTTGTGCCCACCCAAACTGGGTCATGGGACGGAAAATTTCTGTGGACTCTGCGACCATGATGAACAAGGCACTTGAAGTGATTGAGGCGTGTTACCTGTTCGGCATCACTCCGCGACAGATTGAGGTCGTGATTCATCCTCAAAGTGTCATTCATTCCATGGTGCAGTACCGCGATAACTCGGTGATTGCACAGTTGGGTACACCTGACATGAAGGTGCCCATTGCCTATGGTTTGTCGTGGCCGGACCGCATGGAGTCTGGCGCTTCGGCACTGGATTTCAACACGATGGCTGACATGACATTCGAGTCAGTCATGGCCCATGGTCATGCAGAGCGCTTTCCTGGGCTCAAATTGGCTTGGTCTGTTCTGGAAGCTGCGCCGGGCACCACGGCGGTACTGAATGCAGCCAACGAGGTTGCTGTGGAAGCGTTTCTTGCAAGAAATATAAGGTTTGATCAGATCCACCGAGTGAATCTGGAGACTTTGTCTGCAGTCCGCCCGGCGCAACCGAAGTCGCTGGAAGACTTGTTGGCGCTTGATGCGGATTCCAGATCAGCGGCACGTAGGGTTGTAACGCGCATTAGCGCGTGATGCCGTCGTCAATGTAGTGCCTATGTTGACCCTGCCTGCGTTTGTTCTGGCCATCGCTTTGCTCATTGCTGTTCATGAATACGGGCACTATCGGATGGCTTTGGCCTGTGGCGTGCAGGTTTTGAAGTTTTCAATCGGCTTTGGAAAGCCGATTTACAGCTGGCAATCAAAAAATTCAGCCACTGAATTTGTCGTGGCATTGGTTCCGCTAGGGGGATACGTCAAGATGCTTGATGAGCGCGAGGCGCCAGTGCCTGCCGACAGGCGCCATTTGGCTTTCAACACACAGCCGCTTCGCAGCCGTGTTGCCATCGTTGCAGCCGGACCTTTGGCAAACCTTGGGCTGGCGATCCTGCTCTATGCCAGTGTGAACTGGATCGGGCTTGATCTGCCAGCCGCAGTATTAGGTGCGCCCGATGTCGGGACTCTGGCCAGCCAAGCCGGCATCAACGGGGGTGAACGCGTGCTACGGGCCGGTGGTGTGGGGAAAGATTTGATCGAGGTGCGTTCCTTTGACGATGTCCGCTGGGCGTTAACCCGTGGCGGACTGGAAGGTGATGATGTGCAATTGGTGTTGCAATCCCCGCGTGGGGCCGAGCAAGAAACCGTGATCAAGCTGTCTGTGCTTGGTCAGTCCGAGATCGATGCTCAAATGTTTGCCAGAATCGGCATTGCTGGCCCTCACAGTCGGCCAGTGATCGGCCAAGTGACCGCAAATGGCGCTGCCCAGCAGGCTGGCTTGCTGGATGGTGATGAGGTTCAGACCGTCAATGGACAGCCTGTGGTTGACGGGCAGCAACTGCGGCAATTGATACGCCAGTCTGGCGCAGCCAGTGTCGCCAAACCGCAAGCTTGGCGCATCCTTCGTGGCGGCAAACCCATAGACCTTTCGGTGACCCCGCAAGTGGTGACTGAAGGCAATCAACAAATGGGTCGCATTGGTGCCTATGTGGGAGCCCGCCCCGAGATGGTGAACGTGCGTTTTGGTTTTTTGGAAGGCCTTTGGCAAGCCACTCTTAAAACCTGGGATATCTCTGTCTTGACTTTGAAGATGATGGGCAAGATGCTCATTGGTGAGGCTTCCATCAAGAACATCAGCGGGCCACTGACGATTGCTGACTATGCGGGCAAGTCAGCGGGGTTGGGTCTTACGCAATACCTGCTTTTTTTAGCCTTGATCAGTGTCAGTCTGGGTGTTCTGAATCTACTGCCATTGCCTGTTCTTGATGGCGGTCACCTGATGTATTATCTTTGGGAGGGCGTTACCGGCAGCCCGGTTCCCGAGCGCTGGATGGAACGGCTCCAGCAAGGCGGCATTGCGATACTGATGCTTATGATGTCTATTGCCTTGTTCAATGACATATCCCGCTTGTTTGCTTGATGAATAGGGGTGCCTTAGGTGTCCCTTTTTTGTTTTTTGGTTTTAAAAAATGCAATTCACTCGATCTCAACTAAATTCTCTCGCAGCTGTGGTGTCGCTGGCTTTTGTGGCTCAGTCTGCCTGGGCAGTCACCCCCTTTACAGTGCGGGATATTCGCATTGAAGGCTTGCAGCGTGTCGAACCAGGCACAGTGTTTGTGTCGATGCCAGTGCGTGTGGGTGACACCTACAACGATGACAAGGGATCTGCCGCGATTCGGGCTCTTTTTGGCCTGGGATTGTTCAAAGACGTACGCATTGACGTGAGTGGCGATGTGTTGGTTGTGGTCGTTGAAGAACGACCCACGGTGGCCAATGTGGAATTTGTTGGCACCAAAGAATTTGACAAAGAGGTGTTGACCAAGTCTCTGCGTGACATAGGCCTGGCTGATGGCCGCCCCTTTGACAAAGCACAACTTGACCGCGCGGAGCAAGAACTCAAGCGCCAGTACATCAACCGCAGTCTCTATGCGGCTGAAGTGGTCACCACGGTGACCCCGATTGAGCGCAACCGGGTGAACTTGACTTTTAACGTGATTGAAGGTGAACCGGCGACGATCAGCGAAATCCGTATCGTGGGTAACAAAGTGTTTGAAGAGCCGGCCTTGCGCAAGTTGTTTGACTTGGACACCGGTGGCTGGATGAGCTGGTATACCAAGTCCAATCGGTACTCGCGCGCCAAGTTGAACGCAGACATCGAAACCTTGCGCTCCTATTACCTGACACGAGGTTACCTTGAGTTCAAGGTGGAATCGACCCAGGTCGCCATTCTTCCAAATAAAACCGACATTGGGATCACCATCAACATCACAGAGGGCGAGCGCTTTGTGGTGAGCAGTGTCAAGTTGGCTGGAAACTACCTGGGCAAGGAGGACGAGTTCAAGTCCATGGTAGTCATTCGTCCCGGCGAAGCGTTCAACACCGACGAGGTGACCAAGACCACCAAAGCATTCACAGACTACTTTGGAAACTTTGGCTATGCTTTCGCCCGTGTGGATGCCAAGCCAGAAATTGACCGTGTCAATAACCGGGTGGCTTTGGTGTTGCAGGCCAATCCTTCACGTCGTGCCTATGTGCGCAACATCAACGTGGCTGGCAACACCCGTACGCGCGATGTGGTCGTGAGGCGCGAGTTTCGCCAATTGGAAGCCTCGTGGTACGACGGCGACAAAATTCGGCTGTCGCGCGACCGGGTAGACCGTCTTGGGTACTTTGGTGATGTTGGGATTGAGACACAAGAAGTGCCTGGCTCGCCCGACCAGGTTGACCTGACCATCAACGTGACTGAAAAGCCAACCGGTAGTCTGAGTTTGGGGGCCGGTTTTTCGAGTGGTGATGGTTTGGGCTTGTCATTTGGTCTGAAGCAGGAAAATGCTTTTGGTTCAGGGAATTCGCTGGGTATTCAGGTCAACACCAGCAAAATCAATCGTGTGGTGGTGCTCAATACAACCGATCCGTACTTCACGGAGGACGGGGTTTCCAGAACCTATGACCTTTACCACAAGACCAGCAGCCCCTACCAAGACCAAAGTTATTACCAATTGGTGACCTCTGGGGCAGGTATCCGATTTGGCGTGCCGTTTTCTGAGACTGACACCGTGTTTTTTGGTGCTGGATTTGAAAAAACCACGATTGTTCCGGGAACTTCGTTGCCAACGTCTTACCAGGACTATGCGAATGAGTACGGCTATTCAAGTATGGCATTGCCTTTCACAGCAGGTTGGGCACGAGACAGCCGTGACAGTTCTCTCGCACCGACCAGTGGGCGGTTTCAGCGTGCCAACGCTGAATGGTCTTTTGCCGGCGATTCGAAGTATTTGCGTGGTACCTACCAGTTCCAGCAGTACGTGCCTTTGACCAAGCAATATACCGCCGCATTGAACGCCGAGGTTGGCATGGGCAGTGCATCGGGCGGTGGGTCGTTCCCGGTGTTCAAGAACTTCTATGGCGGTGGTTTGGGCTCGGTGCGTGGGTTTGAGCAGGGCAGCCTCGGTCCAAAGGACATCAGCGGAACGGTTGTGGGCGGTTCCCGTAAATTAAACCTCAACATGGAAGTGTTGACCCCGTTCCCAGGTGCGGGAAATGACCGGACGCTGCGGCTCTATGGCTTTTTTGATGCAGGCATGGTCGGTGGGCCGGATGCGGGTTTAGCCATCAATGCTGATGCCAACAGCTTGCGCTCATCAATGGGTGTTGGTATTAGTTGGATTTCTCCCGTAGGCCCGTTGCGTCTGGCATTTGCCAAAGCGCTGCGCAAGTTTGACGGGGATAGAATTCAAAGCATGCAATTTCAAATTGGGACAAGCTTCTGATGAATTACCTTTTACGTCGTCTTTGTGTTGTGGCAGTTTTCGGCTTTTGCCTTTCTTCTGCGCAAGCACAAGAAGCTCACCTTGGGTTTGTCAGCACGGATCGTGTGTTGAAGGAAGCCAGCACGGCCAAAGCTGCTCAAACCAAGCTGGAGCAAGAGTTTTCAAAACGTGAAAAAGAGCTGGTTGACCAAGGTGCAACCATCAAGACGATGGCTGACAAGTTTGAGCGTGATGCACCCACATTGCCAGAAACCCAGCGGCAAACACGCCAGAAACAACTCTTGGAACAGGATCGGGACTTTCAGAGAAAGCGTCGCGAGTTTCAGGAAGACCTCAACGCCCGTAAAAATGAAGAGTTGCAATTTGTTATTCAACGGGCCAACAAGGTCATCAAGGAAATCGCCATCGCTGAAAAATATGATTTTATTTTTCAGGATGCGGTGTATGTCAACCCGAAACATGACATCACCGAGAAAGTGATCAAGGCGCTTAATGCGTCTTCTGTCAAGTAATTTTCGCGACAAGGTTGGTTGCGCGTGTCCATGCGTCTGGCATCGATTGTTGAAGCGCTGGGCGGCGAGTTGCATGGTGACCCCGAGTTCCTGATTCAAAACCTGGCACCCCTGGAAAGCGCGCAACCTGGAGATTTGAGTTTCCTCAGCCATCCCAAATACCAGACTCAGTTGGCAATTTCGCGGGCGGGCTGCGTGGTGGTTGCGTCATTGTTTCAGGATCAAGCCGCCGCGCGAGGGGCCTGCATCGTTACCGATCAACCTTATTTGTACTTCGCACGGCTGACGCAACTCTGGAAAAAGCATTTGCCCGTCACCTTGCGGCCGCTGATTCATCCCACTGCTGTCATAGATCCGCTCGCGCGCATTCACCCGAGCGCCAGGATCGGTGCGCTTTGTGTGGTGGAGGCTTGCGCGGTCATCGGTGCGCATACCGAGCTGAAGTCTCGCGTCACGGTGGGTGAGGGGTGCAGCATTGGTGAGCGGTGCATCGTTCACCCTGGTGTGGTTGTAGGAGCGGATGGTTTCGGTTTTGCTCCGAATGCTGGTGCCTGGGAAAAAATTGAGCAATTGGGCGCGGTGCGTATTGGCAACGATGTTGAAATTGGTGCCAATACCTGCATTGACCGGGGGGCATTGCAGGACACGGTGATTGAAGACGGCGTAAAACTGGACAACCTGATCCAGATCGGTCACAACGTGCGTGTCGGGCGACACACCGCTATGGCGGGTTGTGTGGGCGTGGCAGGCAGTGCCACCATTGGCGAGCATTGCACAGTGGGTGGTGGCGCTGTTGTGCTCGGTCACCTCACGCTCGGCGATGGGGTCAACATTTCTGCCGCCACTGTGGTCACGCGGTCAATCCAGAAGCCCGGGCATTACACAGGTTTTTTCCCCATTGACGACAACGCAACATGGGAAAAAAATGCTGTTTCGCTCAAACATCTGGCCAGCCTGCGTGATCGCATTCGTGCCCTGGAGTCCCAACTCAAGGCATAACAAGATTTAAACTAAGGACACACACGTTGATGGACATTCATAAGATTCTCAAGCAATTGCCCCACCGTTACCCATTTTTACTGGTGGATCGGGTGCTTGCCATTGAAAAAGGTAAAACCATCAAGGCCCTGAAAAACGTCACCATCAACGAGCCGTTTTTTGAAGGGCACTTTCCGCACCGGCCGGTGATGCCAGGAGTGTTAATGCTGGAAGCCCTGGCCCAAGCTGCTGCGTTGTTGGCGTTTGACGCACTCGACTCGTCACCCAGTGACGACATGGTGTATTACTTCGCAGGAATTGATGGGGCGCGTTTCAAGCGGCCAGTGGAGCCGGGCGACCAGTTGATACTGGAGGTTGAACTGTTGCGCATGAAGGCCGGTATTTTTAAGTTTAAGGCCTGCGCCTTGGTGGGTGATGATTTGGCGGTGGAAGCAGAACTCACCTGCGCCATGCGCAAAGTTGCGTAAGGGACCGGTGTGAGTGCCATTCACGCCACCGCCATTGTTGACCCATCAGCTGAAATAGATAGTTCAGTCACGGTTGGGCCGTACACGGTCATTGGGCCCTACGTTCGAATTGGTGCAGGCACCACGGTCGGGCCGCACAGTGTCATTGAAGGGCACACCACCATTGGTCGAGACAACCGCATATTTCAGTTCACCTCTTTGGGGGCTATTCCTCAGGACAAAAAATACGCAGGAGAGCCGTGCGAACTGGTCATTGGGGACCGCAATACCATCCGTGAATTTTGCACGTTCAACATTGGGACGCCAGGCGATGTGGGTGTGACCCGTGTGGGTGATGACAACTGGCTAATGGCCTATGTCCATCTGGCCCATGACTGCCAGGTGGGAAACAACACCATTTTTGCTAACAATTCCCAGTTGGCAGGCCATGTGCATGTCGGTGACTGGGCCATTTTGGGTGGTTTTACCGTTGCGCACCAATTTGTACGCATTGGTGCGCACAGCATGACGGCAATGTGCACCCTGTTGTTTGCTGATTTGCCGCCGTTTGTCATGTGCCAGGGACAACCCGCAGAGGCACGGTCCATGAATTTTGAAGGCTTACGCCGACGCGGTTTTTCATCCGAACGTGTGGCAGCTGTCAAGGCCATGCACAAGGCCTTGTACCGTGAAGACCTGACTTTGCAGTTGGCTCGGGAACGCATTGCAGAACTTGAAAAAAAATGCCCGGAGTGCACGACTGACGT
>JBIJDQ010000195.1:0-5103 GCA_044344025.1 Rhodoferax sp. | reverse complement strand
CCGTCGCACAGCACGGTGACGATGTCCGAGATGGTGTTGATGAAGCTCATGTCGTGCTCTACCACCATCAGCGAGTGTTTGCCCTTGAGTGTTAAAAACAGCTCGGCGGTGCGCTCAGTCTCTTCATCCGTCATACCTGCCACTGGCTCGTCAAGCAACAGCAGTTTGGGGTCTTGCATTAACAGCATGCCAATTTCCAGCCACTGCTTTTGCCCGTGGCTCAGGTTGCCCGCCAGCCGGGCGACACTGTCGCTGAGGTTGATGGTATGCAAAATTTCAGCCAGCCGGTCACTTTGCGCCGAGTCCAGCCGGAACACCATCGACGCGGTCACCGCCTTGTTGGTTTTCAGGGCCAACTCCAGGTTCTCAAACACGGTAAGTTGCTCAAACACCGTGGGTTTTTGAAACTTGCGGCCAATGCCCATCTGGGCAATTTCAGACTCTTTGTATCGCAACAAATCAATGGTGCTGCCAAAAAACACCTGCCCTGAATCGGGACGGGTTTTGCCGGTGATGATGTCCATCATGGTCGTTTTGCCCGCACCATTGGGGCCGATGATGCAGCGCAACTCACCCGGCGCAATGTCCAGGCTGAGTTTGTTGATGGCCTTGAAGCCGTCAAAACTCACACTCACATCTTCCAGGTACAAGATGCGGCCGTGGGTGGTATCCACCTCACCGGGGACGGCAAGGCGCGAGAAACCTGCGGCGCGTCCACCCGACTCGGTGCTGCCACTTTTGGCTGAGTGCGCGGCCAGATATTCTTCAGCATGGCGGGCGTTTTGCTCCAGCAGTTCGGGCGTCATTTCGCACCACCTTTCAACTTTTTCACCAGGCCCACCACGCCATCCGGTAGAAACAGGGTGACACCGATGAACAAGGCCCCTAAAAAGTACAGCCAGAACTCGGGGTACGCCACGGTGAGCCAACTCTTGGCCCCGCTCACAATAAAAGCACCCAATATCGGCCCGATCAGCGTGGCGCGCCCACCCACGGCGGCCCAGATGGCAATCTCAATTGAATTGGCCGGGCTCATTTCGCTGGGGTTGATGATGCCCACCTGCGGCACGTATAGGGCCCCGGCCACACCACACATCATGGCCGAAATGGTCCAGATGGTGAGCTTGTATCCCAGCGGGTTGTAGCCACTGAACATGACCCGGGTCTCGGCGTCACGCACCGCTTGCAACACCCGCCCGAACTTGCTGTTGATGAGCCAGCGGGCCATCAAAAAGAAACCCAACAAGGTCAGCCCGGTCGTGACAAACAGCGTCATGCGCATGCCCTGGGTGGCGATCGGAATGTCCAGAATACGCTTGAAGTCAGTGAACCCATTGTTACCGCCAAAGCCGGTCTCGTTCCTGAAAAAAAGCAGCATGGCCGCAAAGGTCATGGCCTGGGTGATGATGGAAAAATACACCCCTTTGATGCGCGAGGAGAAAGCAAAGTAGCCAAACACAAAGGCCACCAGCCCAGGCACCGCAATCACCAGAAACAGCGTGGCCACAAAGCTGTCAGAAAACGTCCAGTGCCAAGGCAGCTCTTTCCAGTCCAGAAACACCATGAAGTCAGGCAGATTACTTTTGTAATTGCCCTCCAGTCCAATCTGGCGCATCAAGTACATGCCCATGGCGTAGCCGCCCAGCGCAAAAAACAGGCCATGCCCCAGACTCAAGATGCCGGTAAAACCCCAGATCAGGTCCATCGCCAGTGCACAAATGGCATAACACATGATGCGCCCCAACAGGCCCACCCCATAGTCACTCAGGTGGAACACACTGACACTGGGCACCCACAAATTGAGGATGGGTGCCACGGCACAAACCACGATCAAGGCGATCAAAAAAGCAGCCCAGCCGGAGCGTGTTAGCAATGGTGCTGGCGCAGGCAAAGAGAGGGTATTCATCGGTGTGCTCATGGTCACGCCTCCGCAGAGCGGCCCTTCATGGCAAAAATGCCCTGAGGTCGCTTTTGAATAAAGATGATGATGAGCACCAACACCGCAATTTTGGCCAGCACCGCACCCGCCCAGCCTTCCAGAAACTTGTTCAGCAGCCCCAGACCCAGCGCCGCATACACCGTGCCAGCCAGTTGTCCCACACCGCCCACCACCACCACCATAAAGGCATCGACGATGTAACCTTGGCCCAGGTCAGGCCCCACGTTGCCCACTTGGCTCAAGGCACAACCGGCTAGCCCGGCAATGCCTGAGCCCAAGGCAAACGCATAGGTGTCAATGCGTGCGGTATTCACCCCCATGCAGGCGGCAATGGGCCGGTTTTGTGTGACACCACGCACAAACAGGCCCAGGCGGGTTTTGCCAATCATCCAGGCCACCGCGCCCAGCACAAAGATGGCAAAGCCGATGATCACCAAGCGGTTGAAGGGCAGCGACAAATTGCCCAGCACCTGCACCCCGCCACTCATCCACGACGGGTTTTCCACGCCCACGTTTTGTGCGCCAAACACGCTGCGCATTAACTGCATCAACATCAGGCTGATGCCCCAGGTGGCCAGCAAGGTCTCCAGCGGGCGGCCATACAAGAACCGAATCACGCTGCGTTCAAGCGCCGCACCCATCAGGGCAGAGACCATGAATGCCACTGGCACGGCGGCCAGCAAATACCAATCAAACGCGCCGGGCAAGTATTTTTGAAACAGGCCCTGCACCACGTAGGTGGCGTAGGCTCCAATCATCATCAGTTCGCCGTGGGCCATGTTGATGACCCCCATCAACCCGTAGGTGATGGCCAGGCCCAGCGCCACCAGCAACAAGATGCTGCCCAAACTGATGCCGCTGAAGACCGCGCCCAGCTTGTCACCCCAGGCCAGGCGTGACTCCACCTCACGCAGGGCGGTGCCCAACGCGGCTTTGACATCAGGTTCTGGCTCTTGCGCCATGCGCGCCAGCAGCATGGTTTTGGTGTTGGCCTGGCCGCTGGTCGCCAGCAATTTGGCGGCTTCCAGGCGATTGGCCTTGTCGGCACTGCCTAACAGCGCAGCCGCACGCACCATGCCGAGTTGGTCTTTGATGGCGGGGTTTTGCTCAGTGGCCAAGGCTTTTTCAATCAAGGGCAGCTTGGTTTCATCCGCGTCGTTTTGCAGTTGCTTCACGGCTGCGCCCCGCACTGTGTCGTCTTTTGAGAACAGCTTGAGGGCTGCCAAGGCTGAATCAATCTCACCCCTCATGCGGTTGTTGTTGATCACATCTTCCGCGTTGTCAGGCAGGCGCAGTTCAGTGCCAGTGACCGCATCAAAGGCCTTGTCGTCTCTCAGCACAAACACCTTGTCGCCCGCGATCTTGACTGCATCGTCAGACAAGGCTTGCAGAAAGGCCGCTGTTTTGTCGTCAGCGGTGATCATGGCTTTACCCAGCGCTTCAACACGGCTGTCGGTCTCGCCAGCGGTGATGCCTTTCACATCCTCAGCCGTCAAGGCATGAACCTGGGTGGCGAACAGCAGGGCGGCGATAGCTAGGTAATGTCGCATGGGTTCTTTGCTTGGTTTCTTTGGGTCAAAGACCGTGAGGCGGAGTTGTGGGGGCCGCTGACGCCGGGGCAGATGGTTCCGCGAATGTCCCCCGCCCGCTAACGCGGGCTCCTCCTTGATTTCGCTTCACCATCTGCCCCGGTGTCATCGTCAGCCAACGCTGTCGGTGCACGAGAACTGGGTACCGTTCCCTTGGCGCACTCACTTGCTGGCCTAACTCAGGACGGCGTGGTTCTTAGCGCAGCGGCATCAAGGAGGAGGCCGCAGGCCGGGGGACAGCCGCGGAGCTAAGTACCACACCGTCCTGAGTTCATTCATACTCCAAGCCCGACATGGCACCCCATCAACTGCGACTTACTTCTTCGCAGGCTCGTCCGGCTTGGAAGCGTTGCCTTCGATGTATGGCGACCATGGCTTGGCTTTCACCGGGCCGGGTGTCTTCCAGACCACGTTGAACTGGCCATCGGCCTTGATCTCGCCAATGAACACGCTCTTGTGCAGGTGGTGGTTTTTCTCATCCATCTTGCTCACAATGCCGCTCGGTGCCTTGAAGGTCTGGCCGGCCATGGCGGCAATGACCTTGTCCACGTCGGTGGACTTGGCTTTTTCAACCGCCTGCTTCCACATGTTGATGCCGATGTAAGTGGCTTCCATCGGGTCGTTGGTCAAAGCCTTGTCTTTGTGACCGGCAATGCCCTTGGCCTTGGCGTAGGCCGACCATTTCTTGATGAACTCGTCGTTGGTGGGGTTCTTGATCGACTGGAAGTAGTTCCAGGCCGCCAGGTGGCCGACCAGCGGCTTGGTATCCACACCGCGCAACTCTTCTTCACCCACGGAGAACGCCACCACGGGTACGTCTTTGGCCTTCAGGCCAGCGTTGCCAAGTTCTTTATAGAACGGCACATTGGAGTCACCGTTAATGGTGGACACCACGGCGGTCTTGCCGCCCGCGCTGAATTTCTTGATGTCAGCCACGATGGTTTGGTAATCGCTGTGACCAAACGGTGTGTATTTTTCGTCAATGTCGGTGTCTTTCACGCCTTTGCTCTTGAGGTAGGCGCGCAAAATCTTGTTGGTGGTGCGGGGGTACACGTAGTCAGTACCCAGCAAGACCCAGCGTTTGGCGCCACCACCGTCTTTGCTCATCAGGTAGTCCACTGCGGGAATGGCTTGCTGGTTAGGCGCTGCGCCGGTGTAAAACACGTTTTTGGAGAGCTCTTCACCTTCGTACTGAACCGGGTAAAAGAGCAGGCCGTTCATTTCTTCCACCACGGGCAAAACCGATTTGCGCGACACGCTGGTCCAGCAACCGAAGATCACAGACACCTTGTCCTGCCCCAGCAACTGCTTGGTTTTTTCAGCAAACAGCGGCCAGTTGGATGCCGGGTCAACCACCACGGGTTCGAGCTTTTTACCGAGCACGCCACCCTTGGCGTTGATCTCGTCAATCGCCATCAACACGGTGTCTTTCAACACGGTTTCCGAGATGGCCATGGTGCCAGACAAGCTGTGCAAAATGCCGACCTTGATGGTGTCTGCGGCCAGTGCGGGCAAGGCAGACAGGGTTGACAGCGCCACGGCGGCAGTAAGCGCCTTGAGGGTAAAACGACGTGA
>JBIJDQ010000194.1:0-5112 GCA_044344025.1 Rhodoferax sp. | reverse complement strand
GCTGGGGCGAGTCAAACCACCCGGTTTCTGGCCGTTTTCGGACATCTCCCTGACCACGGAAGCCCCCCTACAATTCAAGTCCAAAATCAACTTTTATCACCGCCAGGGACCCTCAACATGAAGATTGCCACCTCTATTTTTAAAGCCTACGACATCCGTGGCGTGGTCCCCAGCACCATTGACGAATCAGTGGCCCAAGCGTTGGGCCGGGCTTTTGGCACAGTCGCCCTGCGTGAGGGGCAAACCACGGTGGCGGTTGGGCGCGATGGACGATTGAGCGGCCCGACCCTGAGTGCTGCCCTGATGCGTGGCCTGGAAGAGTCCGGCGTGGCAGTCATTGACATTGGTATGGCCACCACCCCCATGCTGTATTTTGCGGCGAACACCTTGTGCGCCAGCGGCATTCAGGTCACCGGCAGTCACAACCCGAAGGATTACAACGGCTTCAAGATGGTGATGGCTGGGCGCGCCATCTATGGTGATGAAATTCAAACGCTGCACCGCATGATGCAGGATGAAACCTGGGTGTTGCAAGCCGGTGGGCAGATTTGCACCACCGACGTGTTGGCGGCTTACCAGGCCCGCATCGTGCAAGACATCAAACTGGCCCGCCCTTTGAAAATTGTGGTGGACTGCGGCAACGGCATTGCGGGAGCTTCTGCGCCGGGTATTTTGCGTGCCATTGGCTGTGAAGTCACCGAGCTGTTCAGCGAGGTGGACGGCAACTTTCCCAACCACCACCCCGACCCCAGCAAACCTGAAAACCTGCGTGACGTGATGGCGGCACTGAAAGCCGGTGACGCAGAAATCGGTCTGGCCTTTGACGGTGATGGTGACCGCCTGGGCATCGTCACCAAAGACGGCAACACCATTTACCCGGACCGTCAAATGATGTTGTTTGCCCGTGATGTGCTCAAACGTGCGCCCGGTGGCACCATCATTTTTGACGTGAAATGCTCGCAACGTCTGGCCCCGGCCATTCATGATGCGGGTGGAGTGCCGATGATGTTCAAAACTGGCCACTCATTGATCAAGGCCAAAATGAAAGAAATTGGCTCGCCTTTGGGTGGCGAGATGAGCGGGCACATCTTCTTCAAAGAGCGTTGGTACGGCTTTGATGATGGCACCTACGCCGGAGCCCGTTTGCTGGAAATTTTGAGCCAGTCACCCGACGGCAATGCGGTGCTGAATGCCTTGCCCAGCAGTTTTTCAACCCCTGAACTCAATGTGAAGTGTGTCGAGGGTCAGCCCCCGGTGCTGGTGGCCCAACTGGTGGCTGCGGTCAGCTTTGCTGCGCCAGCCACACTGAACACCATTGACGGCCTGCGGGTCGATTGGCCAGACGGCTTTGGGCTGATTCGCGCGTCAAACACCACGCCGGTGCTGGTGCTGCGTTTTGAAGGCCACACGCCTGAGGCCTTGGTGCGCATCCAGACTGACATGATGGCGCTGCTGCACCAGGTGATGCCGGGCGCGGTCACTGACGAGGCCGCGCATTGAAGGTCTTGATCGTCAAGCTGTCCTCGCTTGGCGATGTGGTGCATGCCATGCCTGCGGTGCAAGACCTGGCACAGGCCGTGCCCGGCGTGCAGATTGACTGGGTGGCAGAGCGGGGGTTTGTGCCCCTGGTGCGGCGTTGTAAAGGCGTTCACCGGGTGATTGCCAGCGACCTGCGAACCTGGCGCAAAATGCCATTTGCGGCTGAAACCCGCCATGCCTGGCGACTGTTCAAGGCCGAATTGCAGCAAGAACGGTACGACGCGGTGATTGACTTGCAAGGCTTGACCAAGTCAGCCCTGGTGTCTTGGCTTGCTTGGTTAACACCGAGTGGCAAGCGTTATGGCTTGGCTAATCAGACCGAAGGCTCCAGTTTTGAAGCCCCGGCGCGCTGGGTGGCGCACAAATCCATCACGTTGCCAGCGCACAGCCACGCCGTGACACGTTCGCGCGAGCTGTGTGCCCAGGCTTTGGGCTACACCGTGCCTTTTGAGGCATCATTTGGGCTTATAGCGCACGCCAATCAAGCGCAGGTAGCTATAAAAAATATAGCTTTTAAACGTGGCTTGCGGGGCATGGTGGCCTTGGTACATGGCACATCGCGCGCAGACAAGCAGTGGCCTCTGACACACTGGCGCGAGCTGGCCCATCGGCTCAATGATGCTGGTTTTGGTGTGGCCTTGCCACATGGCAATGCAGCAGAAGCCCAAATGTCACAAGCCATTGCCCTGGACCTGGCCCATGCCCAAGTGTGGCCCAGCCTGGCGCTGGACGCACTCACCGATGCCCTGGCCACCTGCAGTGGGGTGATTGGTGTGGACAGTGGCTTGAGCCACATTGCCGTGGCGCTGGACTTGCCCCATGTGCAGCTTTATAACTTTGACACCGCCTGGCGCACTGGTCCCTTGACATCGCTAGAGGCTACCAGTGCCACGCGCCAATGCAGCGTGTTTGCCAAGCCCACACCGTCGGTCGATGAGGTTTGGCAAGCCTGGACTGGCGTTTTGGCGCACTGGTGAATCCCATGATGCGCTGGCTTTATTCCTGCCTGATGTGGCTGGCGCAGCCGCTGCTAAAAGCCAAGTTGAGACGCCGAAGTGTGCGGGAGCCGGGTTACGGGCATGCCATTGAAGAGCGGTTTGGCCACTACAGTGGGCTGTTGGCCGCACACAGCGGCCCTACTGTCTGGATTCATGCGGTGTCATTGGGAGAAACGCGGGCCGCCGCAGTGTTGGTGGCTGCCTTACGCAAGCAGTTGCCAGGTATGCGACTGCTGCTGACGCATGGCACAGCCACGGGGCGAGCAGAAGGGGTCAAACTGCTTGCCACGCACGACCTGCAAGCCTGGCAGCCCTGGGACACTCCGGGCGCGGTGAAGCGGTTTTTGCATCACTTTAACCCTGACTTGGGTGTGCTGATGGAAACCGAGGTTTGGCCCAATCTGGTGTTTGGCTGCCAATGCATGGGTGTGCCACTTGTGTTGGCCAATGCGCGCCTCAGTGACAAATCCATGCGCCAGGCACAACGCCTTGTCTGGTTGGCGCGCCCAACATTCGCCGCCCTGACCGCCGTGTGGGCGCAAACCCCGCTTGACGCACAACGCCTGCAGGCTTTGGGTGCCAATGTGCAGGGTGTGTTTGGCAACCTCAAGTTTGATGCCACGCCTGATGCCGGTCAACTGGCGTTAGGGCGTGAGTGGCGCAGGCAGTTGGCACAGCCGGTGGTGATGTTTGCCAGCTCGCGGGAGGGTGAAGAACTGTCGTTTTTGCAGATTTTAAAGGCTTTTAGCCCTGCAGTGCTTGATGCACAAGCAAAGTTAGCTATAAAAAATGTAGCATTTAGTGTGCAGTGGCTGATCGTGCCGCGCCACCCGCAGCGTTTTGACGAGGTGGCCAACTTGATTGAGTCGCACGGGTTTACCGTAAAACGGCGCAGCCAATGGGCGCAAAGTGGCCCTGGCGATGCCACTCACGCCACGCGTGCTGCGCTACCTACCATCTGGTTGGGAGACACCTTGGGGGAGATGGCGCTGTATTACGGGCTGGCTGACGTTGCCTTGCTGGGCGGCAGTTTTGAGCCACTGGGCGGACAAAACCTGATTGAAGCCGCAGCCTGTGGCTGCCCGGTGGTGATGGGGCCGCATACCTTTAACTTCACCGAGGCGGCAGAACAGGCCGAGCAGATGGGGGCAGCGTTGCGGGTGCTGGACTTGACGCAAGCCGTCAAACTGGCAACTGACTTGGCTGGAGATGCCACGCGTTTGATGACCGTAGCGCAGGCATCGGGCGGCTTTGCAAAGGCCCATCGGGGCGCAACACAGCGCTTGGTAACAGCGATAAAAAGTATTCTTGGCTAAAGACCTGACGGTTATAGGGGCTAAAATGGCGCCATAAATTTTTGATTAGGATCAATCACCATGAGTGACGTTCCCAAGGAAATGCCAGCGCAGACCGCGCAACAGGGCAGCAAGCTTAAGAATATTGCATTGTTTTTTGCATCACCGTTTATCGGTCTCGTGTATGCGGTTTTGCTGCCAGGCAAGGTATTCCAGATTGCCATGAGCGAGCGCAAAGCTGGCTTGGACGCCGGCAAGAATTCAAAATAGATTCCACAGTCAGGCTTGTTCAGCAGCTGGCGCGTCCCGATTTATTGTCGCGCTGGTTGGCAACAACATGCATCAAGAGACCAAATCCATGAAGAGCACCTCCAGAACGAGCCGAAATTGGCTCAGCAGCGGTCTGTTGATATCGGGCCTGCTGGGTCTTTACCTGACCTTCACTGCGCCGTCCGTCATTTCTGCTGAAGCGACGCCAGCCTCGGCAGCAGCGTCTGTCGCGCAGGCCAAACCAGCACCCAAAATCGTCAGTGCCGCAGACAAGCCGCGTGACGATGCCACCCTCAGTGGCGAAGACGAGGCGTGTCAAAAATGCCACGACAAACCGGACATTCCGGCAAAAACGACAGAAGCTGGTGAGACGCTGCCGATGCGAATATCCACCAAGGACTTCCTGCAATCCATGCACTTTGAGACCAGCTGCACCGATTGCCATGAAAACTCAGACGGCAAAGACCATGGCAAGGTGGCTGAGCCCATCAAGAGCAAGCGCGATTACAGGCTCTCGTTCCAAAACGCCTGCACCACATGCCACAAAAAGAACGTGGCTGATTTCAAGGACAGTGTGCATGCCATTCTGGTCAAGGAGGGCAGCGACAAAGCACCAACCTGCTCTGATTGCCACAATTCCCACACAGTGCGCTCGGTCAAGCTGGTGGAGCCCATTGCCAATGTGCCTTGCGCTGACTGCCACAAGGAAATTTTCAGAGCGTATTCTGAAGATGTACATGGACTTGAGCGCATTGCCAAAGGCAAATCAGCGCCTTTGTGTGCCGACTGCCACAAGTCCCACGCGATCCAGGCGGCCTCTTTTGGTGATGGCATTCGCGACGCTTGTCTGAACTGCCACAAAGACTCGGCGGCCAAACACGAGGTTTGGTTGCCCAACGCCAGTTTGCATTTTCAAGCTATCGAGTGCCAGGTCTGCCACGCACCTTATGCGCAGCGTCGGGTCAACCTCCGAATGGTGGACAGTGTGGGAGGCAAGCAGCTTGTCGAGA
>JBIJDQ010000193.1:0-5137 GCA_044344025.1 Rhodoferax sp. | reverse complement strand
CCACGGCCGACCGGCCTCAGCGCGACTGGCGGCTGGTCAGTGTTTTTGCCCATGACGACTACACCCTGGTGCCAGAGCGCTGGCGCTTGAGCGGCGGTGCCCGCATTGACTTTGACAGCTGGAGCGGTACCCAGGTGCAGCCTGACATGCGCCTGATCTACACGCCCGATGCCCACACCACCTGGTGGACCTCACTGGCGCGGGCAACACGAACACCGTCGCGGCTTGAGCAAGACGTGCCGTTCACAATGGCCACCACACCAGGCACACCATTTAGCCCAACCGTCATCACCTTGCGCCCGGCACCGGCAGCTGACAGCCTGAAGGCCGAAACCGTCACCTCACTGGAGGCCGGATGGCGCAGCCGACTTAATGCCAGCCTGAGCCTGGACATCAATGCTTTTGTGAGCGACTACAGCAAGCTGCTCGCCACCCTGACCCAACCGGTGCAAGTGATACCACCGGCACTGGTGATTGTTCCGCTGGAAACCACCAACGTGGCAAGTGCACGTACCCATGGCTTTGAGGTGGCTGCCGACTGGCAGGTCAGCCCAAGCTGGCGGCTGCAGCCGCAGTATTCCCGGCTTTACCTCAGCAGCCCCCGGCTGGCAGACCCGGCAGCGGCAGAAATGCAAAGCCTGTGGGAAGGCCGGGTAGCGCGTGACCGCTTGTCACTGCGGTCCTCCTGGACCCTGGCCCACGGGAAACAACTGGACCTGTGGCTCAAATACACCAGCGCGCTCAAGTACCCGGCTGTGCCCGGCTACACCACACTTGACCTGCGTTACGCCATGCCCCTGGGACCCAACGCCGAGCTGGCCTTTGTGGGCCAAAACCTGCTCGGACCCCGACATCTCGAGTTTGTGCATGACTACCTGCCCACGCAGCAGTCTGAAATGGGGCGCAGTGTGATGGTGAAAGCCACATGGAACTTCTGAGCTCTGCGCTGAAGCCGCAGAAGCGGTGTTGGCCCGCCTGGGGTGTCGCCTGTGCGCTGAGTTTGTTCACGCCACCCCCATGGGCCCAAGACACCACCATGACACCTGGCGAGCGGGAGCTGAAGGTGGCCTTTATTTACAACTTCATTCGCTTCACCGACTGGCCTGAGGACACGGGCAACCCCCTGACCCTGTGTGTACGCGGGCCAGACCCTTTTGGCACGCCATTGGATGCACTGCAAGGCAAAGGGGTGGGCGCCCGCACCTTGGCCATTCAACGCCGGGGCAATGAGCCCCTCAAGGGCTGCCAAGCCGTGTTCATTGGCAGCAGCGTTTTTGCCGCCTGGCCAAAAACCATTCTTGAACTGCAAGGCAGACCGGTCCTCACCCTGGCCGACACGCCGGGGGCGGCCCGCCAGGGCGTGCACCTCAACATGGCCGTGGTGCAAAACAAAGTCACGTTTGAGGCCAACCTGGTGTCTGCCAGGGCGGCGCAGCTCAAGCTCAATTCCCAGCTGTTGCGGCTGGCCACCGAGGTGATTCAATGACGCTGAAAAAGCAAGTGTCACTTGCCAAGCAGCTGCACCTCATCAACCGCCGTGCACTGCTGGCAGGCATGGGTTTTGTGGCGCTGGTCATTGTGCTCACCGGCCTTGTCATGGACATGGCAGATCTGGTGGACAACAGCCGCATGCAAACCAAGGTGTTGGCCCAAAATGCGGCGGCGGCACTGAGCTTTAAAGACGCCAAATCTGCAGAAGAACTGCTGGCCTCGCTACAACACTCCCCCAACGTGCGCAGTGCTGCCTTGTTTTCCCCCGACGACTCGCAAATGGCAAGCTACGCGCGCCGTGGTTTTGCTGCACCTGCGCTTTCAAGCCGGTCCTTGCAAATGCATCCTGAACACTTTGTTCTGATTGAGCCAGTCACTTTTAAAGGGCAGTTGACGGGGCGACTGGCAATGACAGTGAGTCTGACCAGCATCTACGGGACAACCTTGTTGCGCATTGCGGTGACGCTGGCGGCGATGGCCCTGGGCTTGTGGGGCAGCGGTCTGCTGCTGCGCCGCATGAACACCCGCGTGATCGCGCCACTCACCGCCTTGAACCAGCTGATGGCCCAGGTGGCCCACACGCCTGACTACAGCCAACGTGCACAACCCAGCGACATCACCGAGCTTGATGTGCAGGCACAGGGCTTCAACACCATGCTCAGCCAGATTGAAGACCGCGAAGCCCGACTGGCGCTTCAACGCGACCACCTGGAGGACGAAGTGGCCCTGCGCACCCAGGACTTGCGCCGAGCCAAAGAAGTGGCCGAGGCCGCCAACCAGGCCAAAAGTGAGTTTTTGGCCACCATGAGCCATGAAATTCGCACCCCCATGAACGGCGTGCTGGGCATGAACGAGTTGCTGCTTGACAGCCCTCTGAACCCCGAGCAACGCCTGTGGGCCGAAACCGCACAAAGCGCCGGGCGCCACCTGCTGGGGGTGATCAATGACATTCTTGATTTCTCCAAGGCCGAAGCCGGCCACATGACCCTGGAGGCGGTGAACTTCAAGCTGACCGACCTGGTGACCGACGTGGTGCAACTGTTCGAGCTGCCAGCGCAAGCCAAGGGGCTTGAACTCTGCGCCGAGTTCGAGCCTGCGGATGGGCCATGGGCCGTGCATGGTGACCCCCTGCGCCTGCGCCAGGTCACCGCCAACCTGCTGGGCAATGCCATCAAGTTCACGCAGGCTGGTCATGTCAAGGTCAGCCTCATACTGCTTGCGCAAGACGCAGCCGGGTTGCAACTGCAGCTGTGCGTGGCAGACACCGGCATTGGCATTGCACCCGATGCCCAGGCCAAAATTTTTGAGCACTTTTCCCAAGCCGACAACTCCACCACACGCCAGTTTGGCGGCACCGGGCTGGGCCTGACGATTAGCCGCCAACTCATTGGCTTGATGGGGGGGCGTATTTTTGTTGAAAGCGCGGCAGGCCAGGGCTCGCGCTTTTGTGTGGAACTGTGCCTGCCCATCGCCACGGGCGCGCCCTTGCCCATCCACGGCATTGGCGCCCTGTCAATGGGCACCCCCCCGGCCAGGGCCGCGCTGCACGGCCATGTCTTGCTGGTGGAAGACAACCTGACCAACCAGCTGGTGGCCCAGGCCATGCTGAAAAAACTGGGCCTGGGTGTTGCGCTGGCCAGCGACGGCCAGCAAGCGGTCAACCAGGTCAGTAATACGTGTTTTGACCTTGTGCTCATGGACTGCCAGATGCCGGTGATGGACGGCTATGAGGCCACGCGGCTGATTCGCCACATGCCCAATGGGCGCGGTGCCCACCTGCCCATTGTGGCCTTGACCGCCAACAACATGCCGGGTGATGCCAACAAGTGCCTGGCCGCTGGCATGGACGCTTTTTTACCCAAGCCTTTTACCCTGTCTGGCATGCACACCCTGCTGGCACGCTGGCTGGCGGACTCCCACGGCACCGCCCCGGTGGCTAAGCCGCAAACCGATGAACAAGCCCGTGACACACCAGCCACCGAAACACCGGCCATCAACCCTGCCGTGCTGGGCACCCTGCGCGAACTTGATGATGCAGGCGGCATGGACCTGGCCCGCGAGATTTTTGGCAGTTTTCTGGTCAGTGCAGACCGCAATTTCAATGCGCTGCAACAGGCCATGCACAGCGGTGATGCCCCAACCGTGACCCGGCTGGCCCATGCCCTCAAATCAAGCAGCGCCAACGTGGGTGCCCAGACCCTGCCGGAGTATTGCCGCGATCTTGAGCAATGGGGCCGCAGCGGTCAGCTCGATGGTGCCCATGCGTTGTTTGAACAAGTCCAAAAAGAACACCAACGTGTCACCACAGCCTTACAAAAAATCATCAGGGAGGTCGCATGACAGAAGCCGCAGTAAAAACAACAACGTCAGCAACAACCGAAAGAATTCTGGTGGTGGACGACGATGCCACCGCACGCCTGCTGATGCGCGCCGCCCTGCGCAAGGCCGGCTACGCGGTCACCTTGGCGCAAGGTGGTGTCGAGGCCTTGCGCCAGTTTGCAGCAGAAACCTTTGACATGGTCATGCTGGACGTGGACATGCCCGACATGAATGGTTATGAGGTGTGTGCCGCCCTGCGTTTGCAGTCGGCAGCGCTGTTGCCCGTGCTGATGGTGACCGGCATGGACGACGTGGCCTCGGTTGAGGCCGCTTTTAATGCCGGTGCCACCGACTTCATTTCCAAGCCGCTCAACTGGGCGCTGATTGGGCACCGGGTGAAATACCTGCTCAAAAGCCGGGACAACCAGAGGGAGCTGGCTGCGGCCAACGTCCGCACCAACGCCATTCTGGATGCCATTCCAGATTTGTTGTTTGAGGTCGACGCAGACGGGCGCTACCTCAGTTTCCACTCGCCCAAAACATGCCTGCTTGCCGCGCCCATCGGCGTATTTCTTGGCAAAACGATCTTGGAAGTGATGCCCGCCATGGTGGCACACGTGTGCATGGATGCGGTAAATGAGGCGCAACTCAACGGGGCATCTAAGGGCAAACAGTTTGAACTCGAACTCAACCATAAAACATACTGGTTTGAGCTGTCGGTGGCCCGCAAAGAAGCCGACAGCAAAACTGGCAGCAGCGCAACTTTCATCGTGTTGTCGCGCGACATCACCGAGCGCAAGACTGCCGACGAAAAAATCAAACAACTGGCGTTTTTTGACAGCCTGACGGGCCTGGCCAACCGGCACGCGTTTCTGGAACGGGTGGAGCGTGAACTGCGCCGGGCCCGGCACAAAGGCAGCAGATTTGGTGTGTTGTTCATGGACCTGGATGGTTTTAAACAGATCAACGACACCCTGGGCCATGGCGTGGGTGACAAGGCGCTGCAGTGGTGTGCCGACAGCCTGCGAGAAGCCGTGCGTGCGGCCGATGTGGTGGCGCGCGCCGTGGGCAGCACCACCAGCATTGAACTTGCGCGTTTGGGCGGCGACGAGTTCACTGCCCTGATTCTGGACATTCACCGCCCGGAAGATGCCTTGCAGGTGGCCAACCGGATTCTGGAATTGATGCGCCACCCTTTTAAGGTGGGCGAGCAACAGCTGCGCCTGACCTCCAGCATTGGCATCGCCTTTTACCCGGAGGACGGCGACAGTGCGCACAGCCTGCTCAAACACGCCGACACCGCCATGTACCTGGCCAAAGACATGGG
>JBIJDQ010000192.1:0-5161 GCA_044344025.1 Rhodoferax sp. | reverse complement strand
TCTCCATCAGACTGGCATCCATAAAGATGAAATTAAATTCGCCCGGCTCAAGTTCAACATAGTCGAGAACCGTGTCAAACAACAAAGCCTGAGATTCGTCGGCGATGACCACCGCAACCCCATCCAGGTCCAGCTTCATGTCTTCTTCAGTGGGGTCATCAAAGCCCATGCCATATTGCATTTCGCCCTCTGCATCAATTTTGGCAGCCACGCGAAGCGCCATTTCCTGGGCACCACTGGCATTTGCCGCTTCTTGAATTTGCCGTGCGGCGGATGGGGTCAATGTAAACATGTGTTGCTCCTGACTTAAATTAGTGTTCGCCTTTGGTCTTTAACAGACCAGCCAACCGATTGCCTTGCTTTTGTGGGCCACCGACAGGAAACAGGGCGTGTAAATGATGATTGTTGCCGCGTTCTGGCCCCCAGACTTGCGCGAAATGCCAAATCATGGCGCGAACTTGTGCTTGAACCCGGTGTTCTTCAAAATATGCCCTCAGGAAATAAATCACCTGCCAATGCGCTTCCGTCAATATCAGATGTTCAGATTCAGCCTGCGCCCGCGCAAAATCCTCCGACCAATCGTCCAGGTTTTTCAAATACCCTTCCACATCGGTCGCAACCAGGCTACTTTTCACTTGCAGCGTTCTCGAGCCAGCAGCCAGTAGGTCCTTCTGCACCTTCTGTGACCGAACAAAGTCAACAAAATTCACAGCCCAGTCAGAGCCAGCACCATGGCGCAGATGTGCATAGGATGCCACCAAATTACGATAAACAATTCCGTCATGGTGGCCATCGACACCATGGCCCCGTTTGACGGTGTAGGCAAATTGCAACTCTGGACTCACATTCTCCAGGCTTGAGTAATGGAACTCATGGCCCCGAACCGCCTGTGAACCAGCATCCCCAGTCACCGACCAGGGTGCCTTGCCAGTCGTTTGCAGTGCCACATATCCCCGCCCAACCGGTCGGTCATGCATCACAACATCCGCTGCAATGGCACCCACCATGTCATAAACCTGATCTTTCCAGCACAAACTACGCGCCAGGTACATGAGGCCGCCACATTCTGCATACACCGGCATGTCAGATTCAATCGCATGGCGAAGTTCAGTGCGCAGGGAAGAGTTAGCGGTTAACTCCGGCATGAACATTTCTGGAAAACCACCACCAATGAACACACCATCCACATCGGGCAATGTTTGGTCTGTCAGTGTGTCGAAGGGAACCAACTCTGCACCGGCTTGCTCCAGAGCCATCAGGTCGTCGGCGTAATAGAAACCAAAAGCTTTGTCGCGTGCAATGCCAATACGAACACATGGCGGCGCAACCTGGGACAAAACCTGGCTGTCCGCCTGGGCAAATAACACGGGAAGCGGTTGTGCATCTCGGGCAAGTTGCAAAATCCCGGCAAGGTCAACCTGCGATGCCACCAGATTGCCGATGGTGCGCACGCGTTGCGCCGCATCATCAAGTTCATGGTTGGGCATCAAGCCCAAATGCCGCTCTGCCACAGCCAAACGCGGGTCGTGTCCTATGGCACCCAACACTCGCACATTGGTGTAGTGCTCGATCACGGCGCGCAATTTGGACTCGTGGCGGGCGCCACCCAACTGGTTCAGGATGACACCCGCAATGCGAATGCGTGAGTCAAACGCCTGGTAACCAAGAATAAGGGGCGCAATGCCGCGCGTCATGCCTCGGGCATCAAGTACCAACACCACAGGCAAATCCAACAAGTGTGCCAAGGCAGCATTGCTGTTGCTACCGTCCAGCGCCAGACCATCGTACAAGCCTTTGTTGCCCTCCACGATGCTGATGTCTGAACCTACAGCTTGGCGAGTGAAGCAGGCGGTAATTTGCTCGGGAGTCATCAGGTAGGAGTCAAGATTAAAGCAGTCACGCCCGCTCGCCTGCGCCAGCCACATGGGGTCGATGTAATCTGGGCCTTTTTTGAAGGGCTGCACCACCATGCCTTGCGACGACAGAGCGGCGCACAAGCCCACCGTCACCGTCGTCTTACCGGACGATTTATGTGCAGCAGAGACCAGCAAGCGGCTCATGTTCAGGGCTTCACCGAGACGAAATCATCTTGGGGCATAAAGTCGAACATCCGCATGCCGACAATCGTCAGCAAAAAGGCTGCTCCCATGCCGCCCACGCCCAGCAACAATTCAGGTACCGACGGGTGGTAAGTAGCGACTTGTCCGTCGCCAAAACTGCTGGTCACCAGGTGAGCCGGAAAGATGTCCAACGGAAATGCTTGCCCGCCAACAATAAAGACATAGAGCCACGCCAGTGCACCCAAAATAACCAGCACCGATGCCGCCAGCGTGGCACGCTCACCAATCAACTTAGGGTGAAAAAGCAGCACCAAAGGCACAATGGCCCCAAGCGTCACATAACCGACCCAAAACAAGAGTGGAAAGATGCCACCATCGCGCAAAATGAATGCTTCAAAAGCAGCTTGACGGGCATAGTACAGGTTGGTCAGGTGGTACACCGCCACAAGATACAACGACGCGGCAATAAAGACCCCTAACAAACGCGCCATGCGACGTTGAATTTCGGGTGTCAGGTGGCGGTCGTTCCAGGCATACATGCTGGACTGCACCATCAAAAACACCGCTAGCCCCCAACCAAAAGACAGCACGATGAACAAGGGCGCCAGCAGGGCCGACTGGTAGGCTTGGCGTGCCACCAGAAAACCAAAAATGGAACCCGTACCCGTGGTCAACACAAAGCGCCAGACCAAGGCTGCCAACCCAGCGGGTTTAGAGAGATGGTTAAAACGGCGCTCAAACATCGTCCACAGGTAAACGGTCACAATGCCCACCATGCCGGAATAAAGAAACACATTCCAGGCAAAAACCGACTTGAGGTTGTAGTGCGTGGCCGCCACTATGGCGCGCTCCGGGCGCCCCAGGTCCAGCATCAGCACCATCAGACCACCCATGAGCAACGCAATGCTGAGCAGCCCTGAGAGCGGCGCGCGCGGCTTGTAAGTGGACTGTCCAAAGACTGAACCGATAGAAGCCACGTTAAGCGCGCCCGAGGCTGCCACGATCATGAAAATCGCAAAAACGTGCGGCAAACCCCAAACCACCTGGTTGTTCATACCGCTCACGATGTGACCATGCAGTTCCATGTAATGCGCGGCACCAAGGCCGATGGCCGTGACCAAACCGCCAAGTACAGTAAGCAACCAGAAGTTGCGAATATCAGTAGGTGTTCTCATGTGTCAAATTCCGTGGTAGCGAACACCCGGATCCAGCTTGAAGTCAGCACGCAACTGGGTGGTCTGAATGTCACGAATACGCCGGGAGATGGTGCTGTTGGGGTCGTTCAGATCACCAAACTCCATGGCACCGTGGCCCGCAGCCGAGCAAGCGCTGACGCAGGCGGGGGACTCTCCCCGATCCACCTTGTGAACGCACAAGGTACAAGACTCGACGGTGCCCATACCGCGCGGCGCATCGGGTTTTTGGTTATCCAGAGGCTCATGTACAAAAGATCGTGCCTTGTAGGGGCAGGCCATCATGCAATAGCGGCAACCAATACACAGGTGTTTGTCCACCAGCACAATGCCATCGGCCCGCTTGAATGAGGCACCCGTGGGACAAACATCAACACAAGGCGGTTCAGCGCAGTGCTGACACATCACCGGCAAAGACTGGGTTCTTCCGGTGCGAACCTCCTTGATCTCAATTTTGCGTATCCACTGGGAGTCTGTGCTTTTTGTGCCACCCGACAAACCGTTTTCGGTGTTGCAGGCCTTGACGCAGTCGGTACATCCAGGGGTGCATTTGGTGGTGTCAATCAACATGCCCCAACGAACTTTGGGGTTGGCTCCGGCGATGGCAGGGTCGGCGGTGGCTGCTTGAGCGATTTCTATCAACCGTATGCCAGGTGCCAACATGACACCGACCAGCCCTACAGCCGCAACACCCAAAAAGCCGCGCCTGGCTTTGACGTGAGCCGACTCATTCTGCGATTCAAGGGATTGGGGTGCACTCATGGCTTGGCCTGTGGCTTGGTGGCGTGGCACTCAAAACAGTCGATTTTTACCGCTGTGTAGATGTGACAGCTCTTGCAAAAGTTGGTGTCCGATGCGGCCACACTCTGGGTTGTTTTACTGGCATGGCAAGCAATGCAGTCTTTTAGCGCGTAAGGCGCTTTGCGCACACCACCATGTACAGTTTCGTTTCGCTGGTGCTTGAGCAGGTCCATGTGGTTACGCCGCATGAAAGCAGGATCGGCCACGCACTCGCCACCCTGCGCAGACTCAATGACCGGCAGTGACACGCGCGATGTGGCCCGACCTGAATCACCGGCCCAGGCCAAGGCCGATAGCAGCAGGCCAACAAGCAACACCACCGAGCCAACGGCGCTCCTCAAGGGCAAGACGAACCCAGGCATGAGCTAGTCCCCCAAGCCCATCTGAATGTAGCCAGTGGGGCACACATCGGCACAGATATGGCAGCCGATGCACTTGCTGTAGTCTGTATCGACGTAACGCCCTATCGTCGCCTTCGCCTTAGGCACCTTGAACACCGCCACTTGCGGGCAATACACCACACAGTTGTCACATTCAAAACACTGACCACAGCTCATGCAGCGCTTGGCCTCTGCCACCGCCTGGGCTTGCAGCAGCGGCTGAAGGCGTTCCTCAAAGTTATTCAGTGCTTCCGCTGCGGTCAGCGACACAATGCCGCGCCGGTTTCTGGCCACAAAAGGAAAGTGCCCCAGAAACAGTTCCTTGTGGGAGATGACGTAACGGTCCGAACGATTGTCAAAATTATGGATGGCAGCCGCGCTTTTGTCGGTGCCACGAATAGGTTCATAAACCTCACTGAAGGTCAAACCCTTCTCAATCATCTTGCGTTTGAGATCAAACGTATGCACATCTATCTTGGGCCGTTTCTCCATGGCTTCATGCTGCAAAAAGCGGTCAATGCCGTCTGCAGCGATGGCACCATGGCCAATGGCCGTGGTCAGCAAATGGGGACGCACCACGTCACCACCCACAAAGAAGCCCGGTTGCCCCTGCACCTGGTAGTTCTTGTCGGAATTGATGGCACCCTTGCCGTTGTTGAACTCTTCAAGGCCAGTGAAATCAACGGCTTGGCCAATGGCCGAGACGATCAAGTCAGCAGGAATGTCT
>JBIJDQ010000308.1:0-3765 GCA_044344025.1 Rhodoferax sp. | reverse complement strand
GTCTGCCACGCTCCCCTAGGCCACACCCGAGCCCCAGGGCTATGTTGCTTGCATCAAGCGCAAAGCATACATTGGTGCCATTAAAGCGGGTATCAGCTTGGATAACGGGGAACAAACCGGGGAACAAAGCAATGTTTATTGGGCCATAGCCTTGTATTCATGTGGGTTGCATGGCATCTTTCAATTGACCCCAGCCCATTGCCCATGACAAAGGCCGCTAAGGACATACACTTAGCGGCTTTTTTCTTTGGTAAATCAAGTGCTTAGAGTGTAAGAGCGTACAAAGGCCGCTATTGACAGCTAACCCAAAGCGGGGAAAAAAACGGGGGGTGAATCGGCGAAACGGGGAGATTTTTGATGCCGTACCCCCGAATGACATGCCCACACTAGGAGATATACCCCCATGCTGACCGATGCCCAATGCCGCAATGCTGTATGCCCACCAGACAAGAAGCAGGCGCAGTTTGCCGATTCTGGCGGTATGTACCTGCAGGTAAGTCCGGTGGGGTTGAAACGCTGGTTCCTGAAATACCGGGTACGGTCGATGACATTTGATTTTCTGCCCGGGTAAAAGGGGTCCTTCCTGACGAAGAACCTATGCGTGAGAGACACGCGCACGCGACGCCCAAAGTCAGGGTGCAAACCAAGGTTTGCAGGGGTTGCGCCATGGCAGGTTTGCACCTTGGGCAGCAAAGGGGGAATTCAATTCACACCCTTTGTCCGAGTTGGCTGCAAAAGTGGTGTCGGAAAATTTGCCGATACCAACTCTGCGCCAGTGAGTTTGCGGAGATAAGTCCGCATATTGACTGCAATTATTGCGGTGAATGTTTTGCCTGTGCGGTGAATGTAGGTCATAATATCCGCATGAATTACGGTGATAACCTTTACATCTGGCAGGCGACTGACTGGCCGCAATGGCGCTACGACTTGACAAAACTAGTTGGACCGCTGGCCGAAGTCAGTCGTGCGCAAGGGGTGCTGATGGGGCGTTTGGCTGATGTCGGCATGACGCTGCGTGACCAAGCCAGTCTGGCGGTACTCACCGATGACGTGGTCAAGACCAGCGCGATCGAGGGTGAGCAGCTTAAAGTCGAATCTGTACGGTCATCCATTGCTCGCCGATTGGGCGTGGATATTGGTGCCCTCGCACCCGTTGATCGCCATATTGAGGGTGTGGTCGATATGGTGCTGGATGCCACAGGGCGATCTGATGCGCCGCTGACACCAGAGCGCCTGTTGGGCTGGCACGCGGCCTTGTTCCCCACAGGTTTTAGCGGCCTGACCCACATTAGAGTTGGTGAATGGCGTGACGATGCAACTGGGCCGATGCAGGTCATTTCAGGTCAAGGGTTGCGTCAGCGTGTGCATTTTGAAGCGCCACCTGCAACCCAATTACCGGCTGAGGTCAACGACTTCATCATCTGGGCAAACGCATCGACACCCGAGCTAGCCCTGATCAAGGCTGGACTGGGCCATCTTTGGTTTGTGACCCTGCATCCCTTTGACGATGGTAATGGCCGCATCGCCAGAGCGGTGGGTGACCTGTTGTTGGCGCGTGCCGACGGTAGCCCACAGCGCTTTTACAGCCTGTCGGCGCAAATCCAACGGGAGCGCAAGGACTACTACGACGTGCTGGAGCGCACCCAAAAAAGAACTCTGGATGTGACCGAATGGTTGATGTGGTTTCTTGGCGCATTGCACCGTTCGGTTGACAGTGCCCAACACATGCTTGATGCCGTGCTGGTCAAAACCAAATTCTGGCAGCGCTGGTCGGGCACGCCGCTAAACGAGCGACAGATCAAACTGCTCAATCGACTTCTGGATGGTTTTGATGGAAAGCTCACCAGCAGCAAGTGCGCATCCATAGCCAAGTGCTCGGCCGACACCGCCCTGAGGGACATCAATGAATTGACTGTGCTGGGCGCACTGCGCAAGATGCCGGGTGGTGGACGCAGCACGGCCTACGAAATCGCCGATTGAGAACACCGCGCAAGGGGGTTTGGTTGCCATGAAGGATTTCGACAGGCTGGGTCGGGCACACGCGTTGAAGCGCAATTAAAGTATCATCAGGGTTTGAAACACCCCGCACTTTTTGGCCAAAATTTACTGGTTTTCACTCTCCGCGCTCTGTTTTTCTATTGAGTGTTCAGGCAAACTGAACCGCTCACTGGCCCAGGCCCCCAGGTCAATCTGTTTGCAGCGCTCGCTACAAAAAGGACGAAACACGTTGCTGGCCGCGTACACACTGATGCCGCCACAAGTGGGGCAGGTGACGTGTTTCACCAGGGCGTTGTCATCGGCATTCAAGATCATGCGCACAATGCCAGTTCAAAGGGCACATCGTCGGCTACGGCATGGGGTCGGTGGTCTTCGCCCTGACGCATCAGGCGAATTGAGACCATCAAGCGGTTACCACTGATCTCGGGAATCACCTCCAGGGTTACATCAAGCGCGAGGCGAAGCAAAAGAAAAGTCCGACCCTGAGGCAGGTTTTGTTGAAATTGGCCACCGTTGGCGATCACTTTTTGCGGGGCACCCGAGTCACGCAGCAATTTGAGCAGCAGGTGCACCGCGTTGGACACCGGGTTCAAGGTGCTGACCCATAGTGCCAACTCGGCTTGCCGTGAGACACCGGTTTTGTGTTGCCAGGCATAGTAGGCAGGCAGGTCAAACTCGCAGGTGCCACCAGGAATGCTGATGCGGCTGCGAATGCCCATCAGCCAGTCGTTTTCGGCCAAGGCTTGCCCGGCTTTTCCGGCCTGGCTGGTCAACGCGTCATGGCACTGCTCAAGCTCGGCAATGACACTCTCCAGCGCTGCCTCTGCAATGGCCGGATTTCCCCGGTAGGCTTCAAGGGTGTGCTTTTGCCGGTCGAGGTCTTTGAGCAGGTCAGACTTCAAGTCAGCCCGCGCCGCTACATCGATCATTTCAAACAAGGTGACCAGCGCAAAATGGTGGTCCAAGGCATCCATCCGGCTGGCCAACTGGTGTAGGCGCAAAGACAAATGCTCAAGTCGCAAGTAGGTGCGAATGCGTTCGTGCAGGGGGTATTCGTAGAGGATCACGCTGTGGGGGCCGGTGTCGAGAAAAGTTAAGCCAATGATAGCCCGAAGCCCGGTGCCAATGCCTGAACTTCATTGGCCAAATCGTCCTTCGTCAATAAGTCATTAAAAATGACCACATCAGCGGCTTGCAGGCGCTTGACGCGGCTCGCCTGCGCTGCAATGACGGCTTGAATCACCTCGCGGCTGAGGGCGCTGCGGGCCATCACACGGCGGATTTGGGTCTCTGGGAGGCAGTCCACCACCAGCACCAGGTCCACTTTTTGTCGCCAGTGGCCAGATTCAACCAGCAAGGGCACGTCAAACACCAGGCAACGGTGGCCTGCAGCCTTGGCTGCCCGTCTGCCCTGTGCCGTTTGCTGGGCGACCAGCGGATGAATGATGGCCTCTAGGCGCTGCCTGGCGCTGGGCTCGGCAAACACCAGTTCTCGCATGCGCTGACGGTCCAGGCCACCCTCAGGTGCAATGAAGTTTGCACCAAACGCTTGCCGAATGGGCTCAATGGCCAGGCCCAAGGGTGCAGTGAGTGCCCGTGAGATGGCATCTGCGTCCAGTACTGCTGCGCCCAGTTTGGCCAGCATGGCCGCCACGGTGCTTTTGCCACTGCCAATGCCGCCGGTAAGGCCCAGCTGGAAGACATTTGACACGGCTAAAGGCCTACGGCTTTGAGGATGGCATTGGGTCCGGCCACCATGGCTGTCAA
>JBIJDQ010000191.1:0-5207 GCA_044344025.1 Rhodoferax sp. | reverse complement strand
CGGCCGCCTGTGACCAGTCCAGTCCAAGCACCTTGAGGGTGGCCTCGGCGGCAGGGCGCTTGTCTTCGGTGCCGTAATGCACATGGTCCACGCCCAACGCCGCCAGCCGCAAGCGCAGGGCTTTGGAGTCGCGCCCAGTGATCACAGCTGGGGTAATGCCAGCGCGCTGTAGCAATTTCAGACCATGGCCGTCCAGCGTATTGAAGCGTTTGAGCGACTCGCCGTGCTCGGAAAAGTAAAGCCCGCCGTCGGTCAAAACACCATCCACGTCAAAAAAAACCACACGGATGCCTTGGGCTTTGAGCAGCAGTTCCGGGTCAAAATGAAGTGTGGCTTGCATCAGATCACCTTCGCACGCATCAAATCGTTGCTGTTGAGCGCGCCACAAAGTACACCCGTTTGATCAACCACCAACACACTGGTGATGCAACGCTGCTCCATCAGCTCTGCCGCATCCACGGCAAGTGCGTCTGCGCTCACCGTGCTGGGGCTTGGGTGCATCACTTGCTGCGCAGTGCAACTGCGCAGGTCTATGCCTTTCTCGATCAAACGGCGCAAGTCACCGTCGGTAAAAATCCCCTGTACGGCGTCAACCTGATCAACCACCGCTGTGGCACCCAGCCCTTTGGCGCTCATCTCGCGCATGAGTTCACTGAATGTGGCCTGCAAACCCACCTTGGGCACCTGATCACCACTGCGCATGACATCGCTCACCAGGGTGAGCAGTTTGCGCCCCAATGCGCCCCCTGGGTGCGAACGGGCAAAATCTTCCGCCTTGAAGCCCCGGGCATCGAGCAACGTCACGGCCAAGGCATCACCTAGCGCCAGTTGGGCGGTGGTGCTGGCGGTGGGGGCCAGGTTCAGGGGACAGGCTTCTTTTTCGACACCGCTATTGAGAAAATAGTCGGCATACCGCGCTAAGGTCGACTCCGGATGGCCGGTCATGGCCACCATGGGTGCACCCAGACGCTTGATCATGGGCAGAATGGCGGTGAGCTCTTCGGATTCTCCACTGTTGGAAATTGCCAGCACCACATCCACCGGCTTGATCATGCCCAGGTCACCGTGACTTGCCTCAGCGGGGTGAACAAACATGGCGGGGGTGCCTGTAGAGGCCAGTGTGGCGGCAATTTTGCGACCAATATGGCCACTTTTACCCATGCCCATCACCACCACGCGCCCCTGAACGGCCAGCAGCAGCGCCACCACATCAGCAAACCCGGGACCCACGTGCCGTTTGAGACCCGTCACAGCGGCGGCCTCAATGTCCAGCGTTTCATGGGCAAGCGCCATGATGCGATGGGCATCAAATGCAGGGGCGGAGGGGCGCGTGAAGGTCATGGTGGCATTCTATCGACCCGACCACTGACTCACGCCGTGGCTTGGTAGCATCGGGGGGTGAACCCACTTGACCTAACCCTGTTGTATTTGCTGGCTGCCGTGCTGGGCGTGGTGGCCTGCCGCTCCTTGAAACTGCCACCCATGCTGGGTTACTTGGCGGTCGGGGTGGTGATTGGCCCAAATGCCCTGGCACTGGCCAAAAATGCCGATGGCGTGCGCCATCTGGGTGAGTTTGGCGTGGTTTTTTTGATGTTTGTAATTGGGCTCGAATTTAACCTGCCCAAGCTGCGCAGCATGCGCAACCATGTGTTTGGGTTGGGTCTGTTTCAGGTGGCGCTGACCATGCTGGTCACCACGGCAGCCAGCATGGCTTTTGCCATGCTGGCACCCAAACACTGGGGCATGGACTGGCGTACCGCCCTGGCCTTGTCCAGCGCCATGGCCATGAGCAGCACCGCCATTGTCGTGAAGCTAATGAGCGAACGCATTGAAATGGAGTCCGAACATGGCAAACGCGTCATGGGCGTGCTGCTGTTTCAGGATTTGGCTGTGGTGCCATTGCTGGTCCTGATTCCGGCCTTGAGTGCCACGCCAGAAGCCATGATGGAGACCTTGGGCTGGGCGTTGCTCAAGGCCATCGCATTGATCACTGTCCTGATGGTGGGTGGGCCACGGGTCATGCGGTGGTGGCTGACCCTGGTGGCACGGCGCAAAAGCGAAGAGTTATTTGTGCTCAACCTGTTGCTGGTCACGCTGGGGCTGGCCTGGCTGACCGAACTGGCAGGCCTGAGCCTGGCGCTGGGTGCCTTCATTGCGGGCATGCTGATTTCCGAAACGCAGTACAAACAACAAGTGGAAACCGACATCCGCCCGTTTCACGATGTGCTACTTGGTCTGTTTTTCATCAGTATCGGCATGATGCTTGATTGGCGACTGGTGCTGGAACGCTGGCCTCTGGTATTGCTTTTGGTAACCGTGCCGGTGCTTTACAAGGCCGTTGTGGTGACGCTGCTGGCCCGGGCGCTTGGCTCATCCATGGGGGTAGCGTTGCGCACAGGACTTTACTTGGCGCAGGCGGGCGAGTTTGGTTTTGTGTTGCTGACACTGGCTCAGGAAAGCAAACTGGTGCCCCCGGAACTGTTGAACCCGATCCTTGCCGCCATGGTGCTGTCGATGTTGGCCACGCCGTTTATCGTGATGCACAGCAACGCCCTGGTGATGCGCCTGGTGAGCAACGAATGGCTACTTGAGTCGGTGCAAATGACGAGCATTGCCCGAAAGGCGATCAAGGCCAATAAACACGTCATCATTTGCGGCTACGGGCGTTGCGGACAAAACCTGGCGCGCATGCTCGACAAAGAGCACATTCCTTACATGGCGCTGGACCTGGACCCGGACCGGGTTCGCCAGGCCGCTGCCGGTGGCGACTCTGTGGTGTTTGGTGATGCTGCACGCCTGCAGGCCTTGATGGCGGCCGGCTTGGCACGCGCCAGTGCGGTGGTTGTGACCTACCTGGAAACCCCAAGCGCCATGAAAGTGCTGGCCCACATTCAGGAACACGCCCCTCAGGTGCCAGTGGTGGTGCGCACCCAAGACGACCATGACCTGGAAGCCTTGCAGCAGGCTGGTGCTACCGAGGTTGTGCCCGAAGCCATTGAAGGCTCACTGATGCTGGCCAGCCATGCCTTGGCCCTGGTTGGTGTACCAATGCGCCGGGTGATTCGCATCGTGCAGGAACAGCGTGATGCCCGTTACACCCTGCTGCGCGGCTTTTTCCGGGGCGCAGACGATGGCTCCAGCGATGAGTTGCACCAGGAGCGATTGAGCTCGGTGAGCCTGCCCATGAGTGCCCGCGCCATCGGTCACAGCTTGGCCGAAGTGGCCTTCCCCACCATGTCGGTCCGACTGGTCAGCTTGCGCCGCAAGACCGGGCAAGTGGCGGAGCCATCCGATGAACTGGTGTTGATGGAGGGTGACGCGCTGGTGCTCGCAGGCAAGGCCGAGGTGCTTGAACAGGTGGAATTGCGGCTGCTCAAAGGACCTTTTTAAACGCCTTGGCATTTCTGGCGCCATGGCAACAGCGCACAATACACAGCACTTAATTACACCGGGCCACCTATGCAAAACGTCAGTGTCAGCCACTACCTGCGCAACCACATCCGTACCGTACTGGACTGGCCCGCGCCAGGGGTCCAGTTTCGCGATATCACGCCCCTGCTGCAAGATGCCAAGGTTTTCAGGGTGCTGATTGATGCCTTTGTGCACCGCTACATGGATGCTGAGCGCCGCCCCAGCGTGGTGGCAGGGCTGGATGCACGAGGTTTTATTCTCGGGTCGGTGGTGGCCTACGAGTTGGGCATCGGCTTTGTGCCGATTCGCAAAAAAGGTAAATTGCCCTTCACCACCGTAGAAGAAACCTACGAACTGGAGTACGGCAGCGCCACAGTAGAGTTACACACCGATGCAGTCAAAGCCGGGGACCGGGTGCTGTTGATTGATGACCTGATTGCCACCGGCGGCACCATGATGGCAGGAAAAATCCTGCTGGAAAAACTCGGTGCCTGCGTCATCGAAGGTGCCGCCATTGTGGATCTACCCGAGCTGGGTGGCTCTGCCAAAATTCGCGCCAGCGGCTTGCCCCTGTTTACTTTGGTGGACTTTGAGGGCCACTGAAGCCGTTTCCGGCCCAACCCATGAAACCCTTTGGCACCCGCGCTAAAGTCCCCCAAATTGAGTGCGACTCAAGGGCGAGGCCGAATCGTCAGGCTCCAGCAATTCAGTGTCGGCGAATTCACGGGCTTGACTGACGTGGCGTGACCCGGAAATCTCTACCTCGCCGTTGGGTACGGGTGCTGCGCCCGCAGAACCCGCAGCCACGGCTTGCTTGAACGCCAGCACCTCATCCTGACCAATTGGCTCAAAGACACCAGTCTTGCTGCGCGCCGCCGGGCGCAGCGCCACGGGCTCAGAACTGCGCTTTTGCACCTCAGGTGCCATGGGGGCTGGCACAGAAGTGTCATTGACCCGCCAGTAAATGGCCTTGACCTGCAAATCATGGTGTTGCGCCGCATTCGCCGCAATCCAGTGCTCGACCTCCATGAACTGGCTCACCGCAAGGGCCTGGGAATGCATCATGTCAATCATGACAAGAAACTGCCTGCCCCGCTGGTCAAGCGACAACACCTTGAACTTGTAGCTTGCGGCCAGCACACCGCTGCGCAGCATGCCATCACGCACCACGGTGTAGAGTTGTTCGCGTCGCTCCTGGCGTCGGGCCTTGAGGTCTGACTCAGGGGCAGTCAGTGGTGCTTTGGGGGGTATGGCATGCAAGGACGGGACGGACAAACCATCAGAGGGAAGCACGGTGCTCCGTGGCGCAGCACGTTTCGATACAAGCCAATTAAAAAACGACATGGTCACACTCCGGGCGAATCAGGTGCAAGGGTCATTTGCCGATGCAAAAACTGGAGAATATTACGCCGAGCAAATCATCTGACGAAAATTCACCGGTAATCTCACTCAACGCATTTTGCGCCAACCGAAGCTCCTCGGCCAACAAATCCAGCGCCTGAGCACGCGAATCAAGGTGGTTTTTGGCCTGCGCCAGGTGGGCCTGGACTTGGCCGAGAGCCTGCACATGGCGCGCGCGGGCAATGAAAATCCCCTCTGTAACCGACTGCCAGCCCGCCACCTGCAACAAACGCTGACGCAACGCATCAAGCCCCAAACCGGTCTTGGCCGACAGCAACATGCCATCTCCAGGTGGTGCAAATGAGACCGAGTCCACCTTGTTCCACACATCGATCACGGGCACTTGTGCGGGCAATCTTTGCGCCATGCCTGTCCTGATCACCCTGTCTGATGCG
>JBIJDQ010000190.1:0-5208 GCA_044344025.1 Rhodoferax sp. | reverse complement strand
TCTTGCATTTGCCGGTTGCCGCCGCGTAGGGGCCGGTCACCAAGCCAAACAGGCTACCACCGGCATTGGGTGCCACACAGTCTGGCAAGGTTGACCCAGCCATGCCATCGGCCAACCGGTCACGCGGCGCACGTCCGCCATTGATTTGGTCATTGGCCATTTCGGCCAGACTGCGCTGGCGTGGCTGGCCCCACTGCATCATGTTGGGGTAAATACCCACCGGGGCTTTGCCCACTTCTGGCCCGCCAGCCGGGGCTTGCGGCACCCCACCACCGCCGCCACCGCCAGAGGCTTGTTGTGCCCCACCACCTGCAGGGGCGGTCTCTACTGGCGTGATGGCACTGGGGCGCACGGCAGCAGCGGTTGGCACGGGAGCCAATGTGGCAGCAGGCACTGGCGACGCAGCTGCCGCATTCGCTGGTGCTGGTGCTGGTGTAGGAGCAGGCGTTGGCGCAGCCGCCGGCACGGGCGCAGGCACCTGAGCTGGCACCGGTACAGGCGATGGCACCGGTGCAGGGGTGGGCGCTGGCAGCGGAGCGGGTACAGGAGCGGGAAGAGGTAAGGGAACAGGAGCTGGTGTGGGTACCGGCAACGGCACGGATTCTGGCACTGGCACTGGCACTGGCTTTGGCGTTGCAGGCTCGGCCACAGGCAACGGTTTGGGCACGGGCACCGGAACTGGCACAGGCGTTGGCACCAACATTGGCTCAATCGGCACCGGCTTGACCACCGGAGGCGGAGGTGGAGGCAACACAGGCACTGGAATTGGCGCGGGTACCGGCACTGGAGGTGGTGCCACCACGGGCGGCGGAACGGGTGTGGGCTCAATCACCGGTGCTGTTTTGATCTTTTTGGCCTTTTCCGGCTTTGGCTTGACCACTTTGGGTGGCGTGATCACCGGCCTGAGCGGCGTGACCTCGTGCACCGCCTTGGACTCTGGCACAGGCACCACCACGGCCTTGGGGGACACCTCAGTGATGGGTTTGGGCTTGGGCAGTGGTGCCTGAATGGGCGTGATGGGCTTGAGGTATTGCACCACCTGCCGCGCTGCCTGCTCGACTGGAGCCGTCTGCAACAGCAACCACAATAGGGCCACATGCAGGGCACCTGCACAAACCAACGCCGGCCCAGACAAGCCTTGCCTGGGCAACTCAATTGGAACGTTTTGCCGCGTGGGATGAGTCATGGCGCAAAAGATAGCACGTTTGCCCGCATCACTCCGGCGCCTGCGGCTCACCGTCAATGTAAAGCCAGCAGCCACCTTCGCGCACAAAGCGGCTCACCTCATGCATGCGCACGCCACGGCCACTTTCACGGTATCGCGCCACAAACTCCACCACCCCGGCCTCACCCGTGGCTTGGGCGTGACGCACTTCCAGACCCAGCCATTTGACCGGTGACAGCGCCAACTCGCCCGGCGAGGTGGACGGGTGCCAGGTGGCCAGCAGGTAATCAATCAGCCCCAGCAAATAGGCGCTGTACCGCGAGCGCATCAAGGCTTCGGGAGTGGGTGCGGCCAAACCCGTGGCCAGCCCGGCATGCCACGGGCCACAACAATCTCCATAGGTTTGACCACTGTCACAAGGGCAAGGTGCATGGGTGGCAAGCGCGTTCTTTTTCATGCGCACTATGTTAACGGGGCACAGGCACCAGACGACACGTAAACTACTTTCCACACCATGAACAACACCAGCAGCCCCGTACCCAAGCCACCCCTTGCGGGTCAACCCGACTCGGTGCGGACTGCGTGGCAAATAAGCACCGCGCTGCAACGCTGGATGCCCGGGCTGCTGACCCTGCGCCACTACCAGGCCGCGTGGCTTTGGCACGACCTGGCCGCTGGCCTGGTGCTCACCGCCATTTTGGTGCCGGTGGGCATGGGGTATGCCGAGGCCACTGGCCTGCCCGCCATTTATGGCCTGTACGCCACCATCGTGCCACTGGTGGCCTACGCCCTGTTTGGCCCCAGCCGCATCATGGTGCTGGGCCCGGACTCGACCCTGGCCGCAGTCATTGCGGTGCTGATCCTGCCACTGGCGGCTGGCAATGTGGAGCGCGCCATTGCCCTGGCGGGCATGCTGGCCATTTTGTCGGGTGCTTGCTCCATGCTGATCGGGCTGGCCCGCCTCGGTCTGGTGGCCGATTTGTTGTCCAAACCCATCCGCATTGGTTTTTTGAACGCGATTGCCCTGACCGTGATCATTGGGCAACTGCCCAAGGTCTTTGGCTTCTCGGCAAATGCCGACGGCTTGCTACAGAAATGCGCCCTGCTGGTTCAAGGTATTGCCAGCGGCAAGACCAACACCGTCGCCTTGATGATTGGTCTCGGCAGCTTGGCATTGATCTTGGGGATGGCACGCTGGCGGCCACGCTCGCCTGGCATTTTGCTGGCCGTGGTGCTGGCCACCGTGATTTCCGCCGGGTTCAACCTGGCCGACAGTGCTCATGTGTCGGTGGTCGGGCGCCTGCCCCATGGTTTGCCACAGTGGCAATGGCCCATGGTGTCATGGAGCGACGTCGTGCAACTGCTGCCTGGTGCGGTGATTATTTCGCTGCTGTCGTTTGCCGACACCAGCGTGCTGTCACGAGCGCTCGCACAGCGCGGGGGTTACCAGGTCAATCAGAACCAGGAAATGGTGGCCCTGGGCATGGCCAACATGGCCGCCGGGCTGTTTCAGGGGTTTTCAGTCAGCAGCAGCGCCTCACGTACCCCGGTGGCGGAGTCAGCCGGGGCCAAAACCCAGCTTACCGGCTTGGTGGGGGCGCTGGCCATTGCCTTGCTGCTGCTGTTTGCACCGGGCCTGCTGCAAAGCCTGCCCAGTGCTGCGCTGGGGGCGGTGGTGATTGCCGCATGCCTGTCGTTTGCCGATGTGGCGGGCATGCGCCAGATGTACCGGCTGCGCAAAGTGGAATTTGCGCTGTCACTCACCAGCTTTGTGGGCGTGGCGCTGTTGGGGGTCATTGAAGGCATTGTCATAACCCTGGCGCTGACCATGTTGCTGCTGCTATGGAACGCCTGGCACCCCTATTTTGCGGTGCTGGCACGCGTCGACGGCACCAAGGGTTACCACGACATCAGCCGCCACCCCGAAGGCCGACAGGTGCCGGGCCTGGTGCTGTTCAGGTGGGATGCCCAACTGTTTTTTGCCAATGGCGAAGTTTTTCACGAACAGGTGCTGCACGCTGTCACCCAGGCACCCACGCCCACACGCTGCGTGGTGGTGGTGGCTGATGCCATCTCAGATGTGGACATCACTGCGGCTGATGCCATTTTGAACCTGCACCGCGAGCTGACGCAGCAAGGCATCACGCTGTGGTTTGCCGGGCTCAAGGGGCAGGTGAAAGACCGGCTGCACACCTACGGCACGCTCGACGCCATTGGCCATGACATCTTTTCGCCCACGGTAGGCAGTGCGGTTAACCTGTACCGCACCAGACACGCGGTGGACTGGAAGGATTGGGACGAAGTGTAACCCTCCGGTCAGGCCGACCAACGGCCGTCCTGATGCCAGTTGGCCACCCATTGGGGCACCTGGTCGGCAGGCATGGGACGGGCAATGCCATAGCCCTGGGCCAATTCACAGCCGAGGGCCAACAAGGCGTTGCCATGCGCCTGGGTCTCAACACCTTCGGCAATTACCTCGCGGCCAAACGATTTGGCCAGGCCCACCACGCCATTGACAATGGCCAGGTCACCCGGGTCGTCAAGCATGTCGCGCACAAAACTCTGGTCAATTTTGAGGGTTTCAGCGGGCAAACGCTTGAGGTACGTCAGTGAGGAGTAGCCGGTGCCAAAGTCATCCAGCGCAAAACTCACGCCCATGATGTGGCAGCTGCCCATGACCAACCCCACCTTGCCCATGTCTTCCAGGGCACTGGTTTCCAGCACCTCAAGTTGTAGCCAAGACGGCGGCACGCCCGGACAAGCCGCCAGCAACTCACCCAGGCGCTGTGCAAACGCCTCCTGCTGCAACTCATAAGCACTTGTGTTCACGCTGACTGGCAGACTCAGGCCAAGTGCGCGCCAAGTGCCCATTTGCGCCAGCGCGGTGGCAACCACCCACTCACCCACCTCAATGCTGACCGGCTGGCCTTCAATGACCGGCAAAAAAGCCCCCGGCGCCAACAAACCACGCTGCGGATGCATCCAGCGGATCAAGGCCTCAGCCCCGGTAACCCGCCCGGTGCGCATGTTCACCTTGGGCTGGTAATACAGCACCAGTTCATGCTCGCTGAGGGCACAGCGGATGCGCTCCACCCCGACCTGCTGGGTCTTGATGGCCTCCTCTTGGACCACATCAAACAGGTGGTAGCGGTTCTTACCCGACTGCTTGGCCACATACATGGCCTGGTCGGCATGGCGCAGCAACAGGTCTGCGTCAGAGTTGTCACGCGGAAACAAGGTCACCCCAATGCTGACCGACACCTGCAGGTCTTTGGGCCCACTGCGTGTATTAACTACCACAGGGCTGCATGCAGAGTGCAACATGCGCCCGAGAAGCGGCTTGCAATCGTCGGCGTTTTGCAGGTCAACCAGCACGGCCACAAACTCATCACCACCAATGCGCGCCAGGGTGTCGCCCTCACGCAGGGTATCTTTCATGCGTTGCGACAAGGTCACCAAGAGGTCGTCCCCGGCATCATGCCCATGGGTGTCGTTGACCGCCTTGAAACCATCCAGGTCAAGGTAGGCCACTGCCAACACCCCGCCTTTTCGTTGGCATTGCGCCATGGCTTGCTGCAAGCGGTCTGCCAGCAGCAAGCGGTTAGGCAAGCCGGTAAGGGCATCAAAGTGGGCCATGGCCTCCAGCTGCTGCTGGTGGGCGCGCTGAGCGGTGATGTCGGCAATCACCCCAACCAGACCCAGCTTTTCGTCCGCCACACCACGAATCAGCTTGCCGGTCAGGTGGGCCCAGAACTCATCACCGTTGGCCCGATAAAACTTGAGGTCCAGGTCCACGATGGCAATTTCGCTGTTCATCAGCGCCAGCATTCTCTTGCGACGCAGGTCGATCTCAACGGGGTCAACCAGGGCCACATACTCCTTGCCAATCAGGTCACACATGGGGTAGCCGAACATGTCCACCATGCTCTGGTTCGCCTGGGTGATACAACCTGTCATGTCCACCAGAAAAACTGCAATCGGCGCGGTGTCCATGATCTGGCTGACCAACAACTCACGCGCACCGATGACTTGGTTGGCCAGCT
>JBIJDQ010000189.1:0-5209 GCA_044344025.1 Rhodoferax sp. | reverse complement strand
GCTCAGCAACGGCCAGGCCCTTTGGGCACACGCCACCACCAAACTGTATTACGTGCTGCGGGCCCACCCATTTTGTGAGGTTCACCTCAAAGATGACGATGTCACCGTGAATCTGGCCCAACTCAACAGCATTGATGACCGCCTGGCGATTGTGGTCACCGAGCCGCTGACCACCGACGAAGCCTGGACCCCTTTTGCACCGGGTGAACTCAAGGTGTTCATGGACGGCACGGTGGCCCGCTGCAGTTGCCAGTGCGCCGCCCCGCCCCGCCCCGCTCCCATCACTGACCCTCTTGGACCGGTGCCCGTGGTGGCTGAAGGGCCAGCCTCTCAGTGCGAACGTGCCTGTGCAGCCTCCAGCGCCTGCAAGAACATGGCCGCCACGTCAAACCCGGTCTGATCAAAAATCTCCTGGAAACAGGTGGGACTGGTCACATTGATCTCCGTCAGACTGTCACCAATCACATCCAGGCCAATCAGCAACAAGCCGCGTGCAGCCAATACCGGGCCAATGGCCTGCGCAATCTCCCGGTCACGCGCCGTGATGGGCTGCGCCACCCCCTTGCCGCCCGCCGCCAGGTTGCCACGCACCTCGCCGCCCTGCGGAATGCGGGCCAGACAAAAAGGTGCCGGTTGGCCGTCAATAACCAGAATGCGTTTGTCACCCTGGTCAATGGCAGGCAGAAACTTTTGCACCATCACCGTTTGTGCGCCTTCCTTGTTCAGCGTCTCGGTGATGCCGCCGAGGTTCAGACCGTCTTCCTTGACCCGAAAAATACCGGTACCACCCATGCCATCCAGAGGCTTGAGGATGATGTCTTTGTGCTCAGCATGAAAGCGCTTGATGTCTTGCGCATCACGTGTAACAAGTGTTGGGCCAATGAACTGGGGCCATTCCAGAATGGCCAGCTTTTCGGGGTGATCGCGCAGGGCGCGCGGCTTGTTAAACACCTTGGCCCCTTCACGCTCAGCCTGCTCAAGCAAATGGGTTGTGTAAAAAAACTCACTGTCAAAAGGGGGGTCTTTGCGCATCACCACCGCATCGAAGTCTTTCAGCGCGTGTGGGCGCTCGTTTGACACCTGTTGCGCCGCTGTGAACCAGTTCACCGCGTGCCCGGTGAGCGTGATGTCACGCACAAAGGCGGTAACCGGCGCACCCCGTTGCCACATGATGTCTTTGGGCTCGCAGGCACTCAAGGTGTGCCCACGCCGTTGGGCTTCACGCATCATGGCGAAGGTGGTGTCCTTGTAAATCTTGAACGATTCAAGTGGGTCGGCAACAAACAACAGTTTCATGGGAACACATCCAATTTTGTTTCAAATCTCGATTTTCGAGCCCAGCTCGACCACCGAATTGCTTGGCAGATTCAAGAAGTCAGCTGCGCCACTGGCGTTCAGGTGCATCTGGGCAAACAGCTTTTCGCGCCAAAAGGCCATACCGCTGCCCAGCGTGGGCACCACGGTGTCACGCGACAGGAAATAACTGGTGGTCATGGCGCTAATTTCACAGCCATGTCCGTTCAACTGCATCAGCGCCTTGGGCAGGTCAGGGTCATTCTTGAAGCCATAGTTCACCACCACCTGCCAGCAATCGTGCCCAAGTGAGTTCATGGTCAGTCGCTTGTCCATGCCAATCCAGGGCACTTCATGATTCACCACCGTCACAAACAAATTGGTGTCGTGCAGCACTTTGTTGTGTTTCAGGTTGTGCAGCATGGCGTTGGGCACGGTGCCAGGCGCTGCCGTTAAAAACACAGCCGTACCCGGAACCCGTGTCGGTGGGCTAATGAACACAGCCTCAAGAAAACTGGTCAAATCGATGGCATCTGCCTTTAACTTGCTGTTGAGCAGCCGTCGGCCATCTTTCCAGGTCAGCATCAGGGTAAAAACGCCAGCCGCAATCAACAGCGGAAACCAGCCACCCTCAAACAATTTGAGCATGTTGGAGGCAAAAAACGCCAGATCCACCACAAAAAACAGGCCCGTAGCGGCAATGCAAAGCCATAACGGGTAGCGCCAGGCGTAACGAATCACAAAAAAAGTTAACACCGTAGTGATCAGCATGTCGAGTGTCACGGCAATGCCATAAGCCGCCGCTAAATTGCTCGACGACTTGAACAAGACCACCGCCAGCGCAATCAACACAAACAACCCCCAGTTGACAAACGGAATGAAAATTTGCCCGGTTTCCTTGACATTGGTGTGCAGCACCTGAAAGCGCGGCAAATACCCCAGTTGAATCACCTGTTTGGTGACAGAAAACGCGCCAGTGATCAGTGCCTGTGAGGCAATCACCGTGGCCAGTGTGGCCAGACCAACCAGCGGAATCAAGGCCCATGCAGGTGCCATCATGAAGAATGGGTTTTTGACGGCTGCCGGGTTGCTCAGCAGCAAGGCCCCCTGGCCAAAATAATTCAATGTCAGGCACGGCATGACAATGCTGAACCAGGCGAGGCGAATCGGTTTTTTTCCAAAGTGCCCCATGTCGGCGTACAGCGCCTCGCCGCCGGTCACACACAACACCACCGCACCCAAAATAACAAAGGTGGTGCCGGGCTCTGCCCACATAAAAGCCAACGCATAGTGGGGGCTCATGGCCAGCAATATTTCGGGGTTGTGCATGATATGGGACACACCCAGCACTGCAATGGCGGCAAACCAGACCAACGTGATGGGACCGAAAAACTTGCCAATGTCAGCCGTGCCGCGCTTTTGAACCGCAAACAAGCCAAACAAGATCACCAGCGTGAGCGGAATCACCGCCTTTTTGAACGTGGGGGACACCACCTCCAGCCCCTCAACCGCCGAAAGCACCGAAATGGCCGGGGTGATGACACCATCACCATAGAACAGGCAGGTACCAAAAATACCCACAAACAGCAGGACCCGGCGCAGTTGCGGACGGTCTTTGACCGACTGCGAAGCCAGCGCCAGCATGGCAACCAGGCCACCCTCGCCATGGTTGTCAGCGCGCAGCACCAGGGTCACATATTTCAGTGAAATGATGACGGTCAGGGTCCAGAAGAAAATGGACAGAACACCCATCACGTTGTCGGTGGTAAACGGCACATGGCCTGAGCCAAAAACTTCCTTGACGGCATACAGCACACTGGTGCCGATGTCGCCATAGACCACGCCAATGGCGCCCAGCGTAAGCGCGCGAAGTGAGGACTGAGAATGTGCCAAGTAGCCCCCTGGCAGCTTGTTGCCGCCAGGTTCCGTGTCAAAAGAGAGCGCTATTTTGCGTCAAAAGCGCAAACTACTCGAAATCTTGCGCGTCCGGGTCGGTGGCTTCAAGCTCATAGCTGGCGGCCAGCATAGCCAAACGCCCGACCACGCCATACATGTAGAAACGGTTAGGCGCACTGGCACCTGGTTTGATGCCGGGTTGTGGCAACTGGGTGCTGTGCTCAAAAGCCAGCGGAACAAAACCCGCGCCAGGTGCGTTCAGGTTTTCATCAATGCCGCGCCCAGCGTGCACGCGGTAAAAACCACCCACCACGTAGCGGTCCATCATGTAGATCACCGGTTCGGCCACGGCATCGTTGACCCTCTCCTGCGTTTGTATGCCCTCCTGCACAATGAAGTCATGTGCTGGCCACGGTGTTAAACGGTCTTTTGACAGCACTTGAATGCGCTCTTGCAGTGCTTGCATGTCTTTGGCATCTCGCACGGTCACAATGCCCAGCGGGTGGGTGCCATGATCGGCCTTGACCACCACAAACGGCTTCTCCTTGATGCCGTACTCTTTGTATTTGCGTTTCACCCGGGTGAGCACCGTGTCCACCTGTGTTTGCAGGCAGCTTAGACCCGCATCAGCGCCCAAATCAACCTGGGCGCACCGGTCAAACAAGGGGTGAATCAACCAGGGGTCAACACCCAACAGCTTGCCCAAGCGTTTTGACACCTCTTCATAACATTTGAAGTGCGTGCTTTTGCGACGTGTGGGCCAACCGGCGTGCAAGGGCGGCAGCATGTACTGCTCGTGCACCTCTTCCAAAATGCCCGGCACGCCAGCGCTTAAGTCGTTGTTGAGCAAAATGGTGCAGGGGTCAAAGTCTTTCAGGCCCAGGCGGCGCTTGCCCCGAATCACTGGCTCCAGCGTCACATGGCTGCCGTCTTGCAGCGCGAAGGCGGTTGCTTTTTTCAGGGCCGGGTCAATTGAGCCGAGGCGAACATTCAAGCCTGCCATGTTGAAAATGCGTTGCAATTGCGCCAGGTTGGCCAGGTAGGCATTGCTGGGCTGGCCGTTTTCTGGAATCACCAGGAGGTTGCGGGCTTCGGGACAAATTTTCTCAATGGCGGCCATAGCAGCCTGCACACCCAGGGGCAGCATTTCATCAGTGAGGTAGTTCCAACCAGACGGGAACAGGTTGGTGTCAATCGGCGCCAGCTTGAAGCCCGCGTTACGCACATCCACTGAGCTGTAAAACGGTGGCGTATGCTCCATCCACTCCAGACGAAACCAGCGCTCAATGGCGGGCATGGAGTCCAGCACGCGCTGCTCCAGTTCGTTGATGGGGCCGGTCAGGGCGGTGATCAGGTGCGGAACCATGGAGAGCCTTGCATAGTATTTTTGTTGATTCTAAGTTGCGGCAGGTGCCGCAACAGGCATTTGACCCGACGGCCTTATGACGTGAGTCTGAGCTAAGCTTGGGGCAAAAGTTCCCATCACAAGCGCATCGTCAGGCGCGAACCTCACCTTCGCCCAGCACCACGTACTTGAGCGAGGTCAATCCTTCAAGACCCACCGGGCCTCGAGCGTGAAACTTGTCGGTGCTAATCCCAATCTCCGCCCCGAGGCCATACTCAAACCCGTCGGCAAACCGGGTGCTGGTGTTGACCATGACGCTGGCCGAGTCCACCTCGCGCAAAAACTGTTGGGCGTGCATGTGGTCGCGCGTCAAGATGGCATCGGTGTGGTGGGATGAATACTGGTTGATGTGGGCAATGGCCTCATCCACCCCTGCAACCACCTTGATGCTGATGATGGGAGCCAGGTACTCTTCAAACCAGTCGGCGTCGGTGGCGGGTATCAAAATCGGCGATAATCTTGCTATTGATTCAATAGCTACTGGCGCTTTCTGATCGGGCACTACAGGCCAATTTGATCTAAGAATGGCCATAGCGAGCGAGTCGCAGCGCATCTCGACCCCTTTGTCAGCGTAAATCTGACCTATCAAAGGCAAAAACTCCGCCGCCACGCCCT
>JBIJDQ010000188.1:0-5232 GCA_044344025.1 Rhodoferax sp. | reverse complement strand
TGGTGTTTGGGCAGTAGGAGATGTGGTGCGCGGCCCGATGTTGGCCCACAAAGCAGAAGAAGAGGGCGTGGCGGTCGCAGAGCGCATTGCCGGACAGCATGGGCATGTGAACTTCAATACTGTTCCCTGGGTGATTTATACCAGCCCCGAGATTGCCTGGGTTGGCCGCACCGAGCAACAACTCAAGGCCGATGGCGTGGCTTACCGTGCTGGCACCTTCCCGTTCCTGGCCAATGGCCGTGCCCGCGCGCTGGGTGACACCACCGGGATGGTCAAAATGCTGGCAGATGCCACCACCGATGAAATTTTGGGTGTGCACATCGTCGGTCCTATGGCCAGCGAGTTGATTGCCGAGTGTGTGATGGCAATGGAATTCCGTGCCAGCAGCGAAGATATTGCACGCATTTGCCATGCGCACCCCTCGTTGAGCGAATCCACCAAGGAAGCGGCACTGGCGGTTGATAAACGCACCTTGAATTTCTAATTTTTAATGATATAGCCCTCTAGTGCTTACCCCATAAGCACTAGTAGCTATAAATATAAAAGAAAATTGGCCCAGTAGTGACAGTCAAAAAACTATACCAAGAGGAACTGCTGGCGCGTGGCTACAGTTCTGACCCGGCCCAACTGCGAGCAGTGCAAGCTCTTAATGTGTGCGCACGCGAGTGGACGCAGTTTCGAGAGAGACGTTCCAACGCGCTAAAAAAACTGATCAACCACCCACCGATTCCGCGGGGTGTTTACATGTACGGTGGCGTAGGGCGGGGCAAAAGTTTTTTGATGGACTGTTTTTACAATGCAGTGCCACTAAAACGGAAAACACGACTGCATTTTCATGAGTTCATGCGGGAAGTTCACCGTGAATTGGCCGCCATGCATGGCACCGTCAACCCATTGAACCTTCTGGCCAAACGCATGGCGTTGAAGTACCGACTCATTTGTTTTGATGAATTCCATGTGTCAGATGTCACTGACGCGATGATATTGCACCGTTTGTTGGCAGCCCTGTTTGAGCAAGGTGTGGGCCTTGTCACCACATCTAATTTCAAACCTGATGACCTGTACCCCAATGGACTGCATCGTGACCGTATCCTGCCGGCCATCGCCTTGCTTAACACAAGGCTGCAAGTGATCAATGTGGACAACGGCACAGACTATCGCGGCCAAACCATGGCCCAACTTGCGCTTTACCAAACACCATTGGGTGAGGCATCAGAAGCTGCCATGGAGGATGCCTTTGAGCGACTGGCAGAAACTCAGGATGAAGACCCCGTGTTGCAGATCGAATCCCGCAAGATTCATGCAAGACGCAAGGCGGGTGGCTTGGTTTGGTTTGACTTCAAAACGCTGTGCGGCGGTCCGAGGTCGCAAAATGACTACCTTGAGCTTGCCAGCCAGTTTCACACTGTGTTGCTGAGCGATGTGCCCCAAATGCCGCCGCGCATGTCATCAGAGGCCAGGCGGTTTACCTGGTTGGTTGACGTGTTGTACGACCGTCGCGTCAAATTGATCATGTCTGCAGAAGTGCCCGCCGCCGAGTTGTACACCGAAGGGCAGATGGCCAATGAGTTCACCCGCACGGTGTCACGAATTCAGGAAATGCAGTCCGCAGAGTTTCTTGCGCTGGAACGCCGCGATGTGGACACCCGACTGATATGAGCGGCCTGCGCACCATCGGGCTCACGATCACCCTGGTCATGAGTCTGCACAGCCAGGCCGCTGATGAACCACCCCTGGATCCCAATGCGTCTATGGGGCAGCGGCAGCGTATCGCGGCACAGCGGGATTTGATCGAAGCCAACTATGTTCAAGCCCAACAATCTTGTGCCAAACGTTTTGCGGTGTCCGACTGTCTGACCCAGATTCGCCGTGAAAGGCGGGTGGTGATGGACGAACTGCGCCGTCAGGAGAGGGTGCTTAACGATTCAGACCGTCAGACCAAAGCCGCTGCAGCGCTGGAGCGCCTTCAAAAAATTGATTCCGCCGAGCGTCAACAGACACAAGCGCTGCAAGGTCGGCAGGAACTGCAACAAAGCCAGCCACTCAACGATGAAAAAAGTCCCGATATGACTACCAAACCTGAAAAATGACTGAAAAACAACGTCATCCGATGGCTGTTGATCAGTAAGCGTCAATTCCGGTTTGATGAAAAACGGCAGGCCTAATTTTTTAGCGGATCAAACTTCACAATAGCCAACGACAGATTGTCGCCACTGCCTTTGGCGCGCATGCGGGCTTTTTCAATCAAAAACTCACTCGCCTCCCGGGGCGACAGAGTCGCCAAAACCGAACCCAATTCAGAATCGTTAAAGTAATGCCATACGCCATCGCTGCAAGCCATCAGCGTGTCGCCTGGACGAAGTTTGGAAATGAAGTGTGTGTCAAGCGGCGGGTCTTTTTCGGTACCGAGGCAACCCATCAAAATGTTTGACTGCGGATGGAAGTTAGCCTGTTCAGCTGTCAGTTCGCCACGGCGCACCAAAGTTTGCACATAGGAGTGGTCTGTGGTGCATTTAACCAATTGACTGCCTTGGAAATGGTAAATGCGGGAATCACCCGCGTGCGCCCAATAACAATCGCCGCCAGGATTAATTAAAAACGCCGCAATGGTGCTGTGAGGTTCTTCTTCTGAAGATATCGCAGTCAATTTGATCACGGTGTGTGCTTCAAACACCAGTTGCTTTAACGTTGCAACAGCATCATCTGCCTCTGGTGCATAGCGTTCAAACAGTTGCTTGGCAGTCATCATGACCTGATCTGATGCCTTGCGTCCACCGCTTCGGCCACCCATTCCATCTGCCAACACAGCCAGCACACAACCTTTTGCACGAGGATGACTAAGAAGCGCCACCTGATCCTGCTGGTAATCCCGGTCGCCCTTGTGAATGCCAGTGGCGGCCGTTAACCGATAGCCATTGCCACTCATGGTGAAGTCACCAGAACTTCCACCAGGGATCGTTTTTGCTCTTAAAGCCTTGTGTCAGGTAAGGTGTCTGCGGATAATTCTTAGCCAAAATACGTCGGGTGTCGTCACGTAGATCCGACATCCCAAGTGCATCATAGGACTTGAGCATCAGAAAAAGTGCTTCCTCATGCGCGGGTACGCCGGAATAATCACGGATGGCGGATTGCGCCCGGTTGACAGCGGCCAGGTACGCACCCCGGTCGAAGTAGTACTTCGCCACATAAACCTCAGACTGAGCCAGCGAATTCACGATGTGGTTCATCCGAGCACTGGCGTCAGTCGCGTATCGCGAATCAGGAAAACGAGCCACCAGTTCCTTGAAAGACTCGAAGGACTCTTTGGCAGCTTTTTGATCACGTTCGGCCAAATCCTGGCGAGTGAGCGATGAAAACAAACCCAGGTCATCGTTGAAATTGACCACGCCTTTAAGGTACAAAGCGTAGTCTATGGCTGAACTGGCCGGGTGAAGCTTCATGAAACGGTCCAGAGTGGAAACAGCCAACGCTGGTTCACCGGCCTTGTAATGCGCATAGGCTTTGTCAATTTGAGCCTGTTGAGCAAGTGGTGTGCCGGCCGCTCGTCCTTCCAACTTTTCAAACAGTGGGATGGCCTTGTCGTAGGCGCCGCTGTTTAGATCGTCTTTGGCTTCAGCATAAATCTTGTTGGGACTCCAGCCAGCCGTTGGGTCAACAGGGGTGGAAGAGCAACCACTCAACAGCACCCCAAATGCCAACAGACAGGAATGGACAGCAGATAATTTGGCGCTCGGCATGTAAGATAGCTTTCTTGAATATTTCCAAAACGATTATATCGGGGCCGCTTGACAGCGACGAACCCGATCAGGCGGCAGAATGGCAAGCTGAGGTTGAATTGCGCCAGCTTGTTTTCACCATAGCGCAGCATGGTATGCGACTTGACCGCGCGCTGGTGGATCTGGTGCCAGAGTTCTCAAGAAGTTATCTTCAGCAACTCATTGAGCTCGGCTCGGTTTCCCTTAAAGGAGAGGTTGTAAAAAAGGCCTCGCAAAAAATCAAGGCCTTTGACGTTGGCCGCATCGAATTAAGACCCACACCGCAGAGTCAGGCGTTCAAAGCGGAGAAGATGGCGCTTGATATGGTGTACCTGGATGAGCATTTGATTGTGATTCATAAGCCCGCAGGTATGGTGGTCCACCCCGCGCCTGGTAATTGGAGTGGCACTCTCATGAATGGGTTGCTTGGCTTCGATCCGCAGGCCTTCAATTTGCCGCGTGCCGGGATTGTTCATCGCCTTGACAAAGATACCAGTGGACTGATGGTGGTCGCTCGGACCCGTGCCGTGATGGATGCGTTGGTGCGGGCCATTGCGGCGCGTGAAGTCAAACGGCAATACCTGGCACTGGCTCACGGCAGCTGGCATGGGCCTGCGACCCGTGAGGTAAGTGCCCCAATTGGACGTGACCCCACCAATCGGCTTCGCATGGCAGTGGTCGACCTGGCAACACAAACCGGCAAAACGGCCAGAACTGACATTGAACTGCTAGCTGATGGCCGCGATGGATGTTTGGTTAGATGCACTCTGCATACTGGTCGGACCCATCAAATCAGGGTTCACCTGGCCTCAATTGCCCACCCGCTGGTCGCGGACTCTGTTTACGGTGGAGCTTTGGCTGCTGGCATGCATCGGCAGGCTTTGCACGCATTTCGACTTGGTTTTACCCATCCGGTGAGTCAAAAACCGTTGGTTTTTGAAGCAAATTTACCTCCCGATTTTGCACAAGCACTGGTCCAATGGGGTCTCCATTACAATAGTGGCGGTTTTTAACTGCAAACCTTTCCAGTAGTTCCGACCACGCTGCTGACGCTCCCGTCAGCCTGAAAGCGCCCCCCAACACTTTCCCCGTGCCTGTCGGCACATTTTTTAGATACGGTTGAACCATGAACACGATGGATGCCAAGCGCGTCCTTGAGACTGCCCTGATTTGCGCACTGCAACCCTTGACCATGCGCGACATACGCACTCTGTTTGCAGATGAGGTGGCACCAGATACCGTCAAGCGATTGCTGAGCGACCTGCAAAACGATTGGGCGGTGCGGGGTGTGGAGTTGGTCACGGTGTCAAGTGGTTGGCGGTTTCAAAGTCGGCCGGAAATGCGTGAGTATTTGGAGCGGTTGCACCCTGAAAAACCACCCAGATATGCCCGGGCTACACTGGAAACCTTGGCCATTATTGCTTATAGGCAACCGGTTACTCGGGGCGATATTGAGGACATTCGTGGTGTGACAGTG
>JBIJDQ010000187.1:0-5256 GCA_044344025.1 Rhodoferax sp. | reverse complement strand
AATCAGGCCGCAGTGCATATAGCGCATGCGTTAGTAGCTCATATCTTTGAAGCGGAGAGGTCCACAACTGTGCCCGTTGTGGCTAGTGCTGTGCCAAGGCTTCGGCGGCGTCACGGATGGTCTGAGGGCAGGCGGGCACATCCAGCGCGCCGTAACACACGCCGGGCGCAATCAGGGGCCGGGCATGGCGCACCACCCACAAAGGCATCACAAGCTCACGACCAAGCCAAGGTAAAAAGCCAGTTCACAAACCTGTTGGGTGGCACCCAGACAGTCCCGGTAAAGCTGCCCAACACCGTGCCCAAGGCCGCCACCAACAAGGGCGCAGAGCCAATGGGGGGCAACAAGTGTTACATCAAAAAGCGCCCCAAAAGTCGGTGCGAGCGGCACAGGCTAACAGTTTTGGCAGGCCATTTTGCCAACGCATGACCAAGCTGCCCAGGGCTTAAGCGTAGCGGTCCACACCCAGGCCTTCCATGCTGATTTGTGGTGTCTTGCCGCTCATCAGGTCAGCAATCACGCGACCGGTGCCTGCCGCCATGGTCCAACCCAAGGTGCCGTGGCCGGTGGCAAGCGTCATGTTGCGCACGCGGCAGGCTCCCAGAATGGGGGTGCCGTCCGGGGTCATTGGGCGCAGGCCGGCCCAAAATTCGGCCCGCGCCACATCGCCCCCGTTAGGAAACAGGTCGTTCACCACAAACTCCAGCGTCTTGCGCCGCCCGGCCTCCAGGTCAAGGTTAAAACCAGAGAGCTGTGCCGTGCCACCCACCCGAATGCGGTCACCCAGACGCGTGACCGCTACCTTGTGGGTCTCGTCCATGATGGTTGATTCGGGGGCCTGCGCTGCATCGGTGATGGGTACGGTGATTGAAAAACCCTTGACCGGGTAAATCGGCAGGTCAATGCCCAGTGGTTTGGCCAGTTGGGGTGAGTAGCTGCCCAAAGCCATCACGTAGTGGTCTGCCCGCATCAAACCCCGGTCGGTCTGCACCCCGACCAGCTTGTCACCTTGCTGCGCCAGGCTCTGGATGTTGACCCCAAATTCAAAGCGTACACCTAACTCACGCGCCATGTCGGCCAGGCGTTGGGTGAACTGGAAGCAGTCACCGGTCTCGTCCCCTGGCAGTCGCAGCCCACCCAGAAATTTGTCCTGCACCCCAGCCAAAGCGGGCTCGTATTGCAGGTAACCGGCGCGGTCAAGCACCTGGTACGGCACACCGTACTGCTTCAGGATGTCAACATCTTTGCCCACACCATCCAACTGCTTTTGGGTGCGAAAGAGTTGCAACGTGCCTTGGGCGCGGTCGTCGTAACGGATGCCAGTGTCCTCCCGCAGCTCGCGCAGGCAGTCGCGGCTGTACTCGGCCAGGCGCACCATGCGGCCCTTGTTGACCTTGTAACGCGCCTCAGTGCAGTTGCGCAGCATGGACAAACCCCAGCGCCACATGGCCAGGTCAGCCATTGGCTTGATGACCAACGGGCTGTGGTGCATCAGCAGCCACTGTATGGCCTTAAGCGGCACACCCGGCCCGGCCCACGGGGCCGAATAACCCGGCGACACCTCGCCCGCATTGGCAAAGCTGGTCTCCATGGCCGGGGCACTTTGCCGGTCAACCACCGTCACCGAATGGCCCGCTTTGGCCAGGTAATACGCAATGGTCGTGCCCACCACACCGCTTCCGAGAATCAAAACCGACATAGCCCACTCCTAGTCATGACATCACACCGTGGCCCAAACGCTGGGGCACCCATGCCAATGGCGTACGCACATCCCGTGCCAGGCAAGCCAAACCCATACAAATCAAGCACTTAGCCACGTTATGCGATTTTGATCACAGCAACTGTATTGAATTCAGTCCATATAACCCACGAAAATAGCCAATAAAAATTAGAAATAAACTTCTTAAATCAATGACTTAGTTGTTTTGTATTGATATTCGTACAATGTATCGATACCAATACACAAAGGCATAGCATGCGCATTGACGTGTTTTTCACTGACCGGGTGGGCATTGCCCAGGAGATTCTGGCCACCTCGGCCCAACGCGGCTACAACGTGACCGCAGTCGAGGTCGACCCACCCCACGTATTCATTGAAGCCCCACAGCTTGACGATGCCGGGCTGAGCGGCTTGCGCGCCGACCTGCTGCGGGTGCCGGGTGTGCTGGCTGTGCTGCCAGTGGCCATGCTGCCCGGTGCCCAGCGCCGCCTGTACCTGGACGCGCTGCTGGCCTCCCAGACTGACCCGGTGTTTGCACTGGATGCCGATGGCGTGGTGGTGGTGGCCAACCGCGCTGCCCACGTCGCCTGTGGACCGCTGACCACGTCTGTTATCGGCCAGCCATTTCAAAACCAGATTGGATTGGCGCACTTGATGACTTTGCTGTCCGAGTCTGATTACCACTTGCCAGTGACCGAGGTGGAGCTCAATGGCGAGACCTACATGATGGAGACCACCGCGCTGCAAGAAGCCAACACCCGCGTGGCGGGGGCCGTCATCACACTGCGTGCGCCCAGCCGCATGGGTGAGCAACTCAGCGCCTTGCAAAACTACAGCACCGGCGGGTTTGAGGCGATTTTGGGAGCCTCGCCAATGATGCAACAACTCAAGCAGCGCGCTGCCCGCATGGCCCTGGTGGATGCCCCGCTGCTGGTGACCGGTGAAACCGGCACCGGCAAAGAGCTGCTGGCCCACGCCTGCCACGCCGCCAGTGGCCGCAGTCTGCAACCGTTTTTTGCCCTGAACTGCGCTGCGTTGCCAGAAAACCTGGCTGAAAGTGAGTTGTTTGGGTATTCGTCAGGGGCTTTTACCGGCGCCCTGCGCGGTGGCAAACCTGGCCTGCTGGAGTTGGCCGACCGGGGCACGGTGTTTCTGGACGAGGTGGGCGAAATGTCGGCCTACCTGCAGGCCAAGCTATTGCGCTTTTTGAATGACGGCAGCTTTCGTCGCGTGGGCGGGGACCGCGAACTGAAGGTGAACGTGCGCATCATCAGCGCCACCCACCGCAACCTGGATGAGATGGTGACCAATGGCGACTTTCGCCAAGACCTGCTGTACCGCCTGAACGTGCTGAACCTGCACATGCCCGCCCTTCGCGCGCGCCCCGGCGACATTTTGCTGCTGGCCGAAGCCATTTTGACCAAGGCCTGCGCCCAGGCGCGGCGTGCCCCCATGCGCCTGACCGCTGCCGCCAGTGCCGCGCTGCTGACCAACCCGTGGGCAGGCAACGTGCGCCAGTTGCAGAACGTGATTTTTCGGGCGGTCACCATGAGCGAGCGGCCCTTCATCGACCTGGGCGACCTGGAGTTGGCCAGTGCCGCCAGTCCTGTAAGCCCTGGCAACCCTGCCGATCCCGACTTGACGGGCCAAGTGGGCACATTGGCGCAAGCCATGGCCGAGTTCGAGAAGGCGCTGCTACAGCGCTTGCACCGCGAATTTCCCTCCACCCGGCGACTGGCCAAACGCCTGGGCAGTTCTCATTCAGTGATTGCGGCGCGGTTGCGGCGCTATGGTATTGGGGATGCGTGAGCAAATGACATGCTGTCAAACTGCAGCCGTCACCACCATTTCAATCTTCCAGCCTGGCTTGGCCAACTGCGATTGCACGGTGGCACGAGGTGGGGTGTGGCCCACAGCTACCCATGCATCCCACACGGCGTTCATGCCGTCAAAGTCGGCCAAATCCACCAAAAAAATCTGCGCCATCAGAATCTTGCTTTTGTCACTGCCTGCACGCGCCAGCAACGCGTCCACCATCGCCAGCACCTGGTAGGTCTGGCCCTGAATGTCCTGGGTGGCATCGTCGGCAACCTGCCCTGCCAGGTAAACCGTGCCATTGTGTAGGGCCATCTCGGACATACGGGGGCCGACATCAAAACGTTCAATCATTGGACTTTTCCATTGTGTTGTTTAAAGACCCGCAGGCTATCTGGCACAGGCAGCAAACGCAGAGCCGCCTGTAGGCAGGCAAACCCAATGCGCTCCTGCTCCAGCCGCACGCCCACGCGCAGGCGGTTGTCACGCAGGTCGTTGAACACCAGCGCTTCATCAGGTGTCAGGCGTGGCAAATCACGCAGCAGGGGTTGCGGCTCATCACCCCACTGCTGGGCGTGGACCAGCAAGGTGGCGCGGTCCATCAACAGTGACCAGGCATGTGGAAAATGCACCCGTAGTTGGTCAAGAATGGCAAAGCCGTGGGTGTCAATGTCGCCCCAATAATGCAACTCACAGCAGTGTAGCCAGGCGGCACCAGCTAGGGCCTCAAAGCCATAACCCGCACCAAAAATCACCATGCTGCCCGGTGTCGGCGGAAAAGACAGAAAGTTGACCTCGTTCTCGGTGATGAAGACGCGTTGCAGTGGCAGGTTCAAGCCTTCAAAGGCGGCCTGGGTCAGGGTGATGTCCGGGTCTGCCCCGGCATCCAAAGCTGGGCAACAGCGGTCCATGCCCGGCAGCAGGGCCGCATCAAGCAGCCGAAAACGGATGCGCAGCGGCTTGTCCCTAAAGCCGTATCGGCGGCAAAAACCCGCCAGGCCGGTGGCGCTGGAATCCACATCCCCAGCCGGCAGGGCCAGGTCAAACAACTCAGACAACACACTGCGGTGCGCTTCGATGAATTTGCTGTCCACACCCGGCAAATCGACTTGACGCAAATAGATGCCCGGGCGCGGGTGCGCCTGTAGCCAAGCCACTACCGACAGCAGGCGCGGCCAAGCATCAAACAATTCCAGCGCGGTCAAAGGCCGCTTGGCTACCCAAGACAACACTGAAGACATGAACTGCCGCGTGTTCTGCACCAACTCGGCAAAGTGTCGGGCTTCTTTTTGCTTGCCCAACATGGCGTGTGCCGCCTCCAGCGAATCGAGCCAGACCTCATCGGGCAGTGCGTTGTTGCCCAGCACCCGATGGCGAAACTCGCGTAGCACCAGACGCACATGGGGCATGGCGCGCAGCTCTGTAGCCCAAGCGCGCACCTCGTCAAAATGTTCACTCAGTTCGCCAGAACTGGGGCCAGTCAGGCGCAAGCGCTTTTGCACAAAAGGCCCAGCCCCCGCCAAAGGGCGCAGCAACTCACCCTTGTCCCACAGTTTCTGTACCTGCGCGCGCAGGTCTTTGGCATGGGTCCAGTTCATCAAGCAGTCTTGTCCTTGCCGAGGGCGGTAATGTCTGCGTCCTGCAAACGCGCTTTCTCTACCCGGTATTCCTCAATGCTCAAATTTCTCAGCTTCGAATCGCGCCCCTCGTCGTTGTGGACG
>JBIJDQ010000292.1:0-3878 GCA_044344025.1 Rhodoferax sp. | reverse complement strand
ATGTCGGCAATGGTTTGGGGGCGGTGGTAGAAACCTGGCACCGGTGGAAAGATGATGCCACCCATTTCGGTCACGCTGGTCATGTTGCGCAGGTGGGCCAGGTTCAGCGGGGTTTCGCGCACCATCAGAATCAGTTTGCGGCGCTCTTTCAGCATCACATCGGCCGCGCGGGTGATCAGGTTGTCAGACAGGCCGAGCGCCACAGCAGCCAGAGTACGCATGGAGCAGGGCGCAATCACCATGCCGTCACACTGGAACGAGCCGCTGGCAATGGCCGCGCCCACCTCGTGAATGGGGTAGACCACGTCAGCCAGGTCTTCAAGCTGGGTGTGCGACATGTCCAGCTCTTGCTGCAGGTTAAGCCAGCCGGCCTGTGACACCGTCACGTGGGTGCGCAAGTTGTCAATGGTGCGCAGCATTTGCAGCAGCCGCACACCGTACACCGCGCCGCTGGCGCCTGAGATGGCCACCACGATGCGGGTATGAGGGTGTTTGAGCGATTCGCCCAGGGTCTGGGCTCCTACAGAAAGCATGGTGGCAGCGGGCATAAATAGGGGGTTAGCGGGGCTTCAACCCTGCCAGCAGGGTTTTGAAATGGTCGCGGGCTTGGCCTAGCACGTGTGCGGGTTTGAACTGCGCCGGGTTGAACATGGGCAGCTCAATCGCATCAATGGTGTTTTTGACCAGCAAGCCCAGTTCGGTGTCACCCTCCATGGCCAGGCGGCGGTTGAAAAACAGGGTGTCGGGGTCTTACAGGCGGCGCGCCAGTTGCACAAAATCATGCGCGCTGGCGCTGATGGTGAGGTCGGCCTCACCCGTGTTGTGGCTGGCCACAAAGCGGCCATGGCGCCAGGCAAAGTCAAACGCCCATTGGGCATCGGTGACACGCAGACGCAGTTTTTTGCCCTTGAGCATTTGTGTCACATCGGGTGCCAGTTGTTTGGCCAGGGCCAGGTTGAGTGTGGTGACAAACAGCATTGAGCCGGGGAAAGTGGGCAGGCGGCCCAACAGCTTGCCCAGCGGGGCGGGGATGACCAAGGGTGTGGCGCTCATGTGGACTCTTTCAATGCATTAGATGGTGTCAAGGGCTGGTGCGCGCTGCTCCAGACCGGGTTTTCCGTACCAGTAACCGTTGCAAGCCTTGTCAGGCATCAGACCAAGCAATTCCTGTTGGGCAGCAGCAGCGGTCATGGTTTCCTGGATGACACCTTGAAACAGTTCGATGATGCGTGGCGTGTGGCTGGCTTGTGGGCTGATGCGCGTCACATCAACCCCCATGGCGCGCATGGCGGCCAGCTCGGGCAGCAGGTTGTGCACCCGGGCAGACTGGGTCTGGATGCCGTTGAGCACCAGAAATTCCTCGTTTTCCTGGGTGCGCATCAGCAAGCCGTCGGGATAGTCCATGCAACTGAACTGGCAGTCGTCCTTGGGCAGGTTGCGGTGGCGCGCGGTGAAACAACGCGCCGAAAACGCCAGCGGCATGCGCCCATAGGCGAACACCTCGGTTTGCAGCCCCGGCGGGCACCCAGCCAGCATCAGGGCCAGGTCGTCACGGCCCATCTCGAACGGCATCACCCAGCGGTGCAGGCACAAACCCGCCATCCATTGCAGGGTGGGCAGGTTGTAGATGTTCAAGTGGGGTCCGGCGACAAACGGGTGTTTGCCCTCCAGGCAATGCACCGCGCCCATGTCGTTGGCCTCGACCATGAAGCTGCCATTGGCGGTGATCTTGTGCAGCACGGTCACGTCAGCGCCGGACTCAATCAGCACCTGGGTGGACAACACCACCTCTTTGCCCGCTGCGCGAAGCACGTTGGCAATGTCAAACCAGTCGCTTAGGCGCACCTCGTGGCGGCGCGAGCACACGGCCTCGCCCAAGTAAACAATGTCCACCGGGGATTGGGCCACGGCCTCGTAAAAAGCCAGCACCGTGTCGCGCGGCCAGTAGGTTTGAATGGGGCCTAAAGATAATTTCATTGGGTTTACTTCCATGGCCGGTGATACGCACCCAGCGTGTGTTGCTGGCCTTCGGCGACCTTGTCCAGGTCACTTAGCCAGGCAGGTTTGGCGGTGTAGCGCTCTGGGTTGCTGCGGCAGCTGTCCATGGCGGCGCGCCAGACCTTGGTGACTTGTGCCACATAGGCCGGACTGCGTTGGCGGCCTTCGATCTTGATGGCGCTGACCCCCATGGCCATCAAATCCGGCAGCAGCGACAAGGTGTTCAGGCTGGTGGGCTCTTCGATGGCGTAGTAGTTGTGGTCGTCTTCCACATCAAAACGGCCTTTGCACAGCGTGGGGTAACCGGCGTTTTCACCGGGGGCGTAGCGGTCAATCAGTACACCGTTGAGGCGCGACTCGCGGCCCTTGGGGGTTTCTACCCAGCGCACGGCTTTGGGTGGTGAGCACACCCCATTGGTGTTGGGGGCTTCGCCGGTCACGTAGCTTGACAGGGCGCAACGCCCCTCCACCATCACACACAGGCTGCCAAAGCCAAACACCTCAATCTCCACCGGCGACTTGTTCAGCACCTGCTCCACCTGGGTGAGTGACAACACCCGTGGCAGCACGGCGCGGGCAATGCCAAAGTGCTGGTAATAAAAGTCAAGCGCCTCGTAATTGGTGGCAGAGCCCTGCACCGACAAATGCAGACGCAGTTGCGGCTGGTGTTTGACAGCGTAGGCCATCATGCCGGGGTCGGCCAAGATGACGGCATCCACCCCACTGTGGGCCGCACGGTCTACCGCGCGTTGCCACAGGTCGGACTTGGCGGCTTGCGGGTAGGTGTTGAGCGCCACAAACACCTTGCGGCCCCGGTCATGCGCGTAACGAATGCCTGCCTCAATGGCGGCTTCGTCAAAGTTCAGGCCGGCAAAATTACGTGCGTTGGTGGCATCCCGAAAGCCCAGGTAAACGCAGTCGGCGCCGTGGTCCACCGCGGCTTTGAGTGCAGGCAGGCTGCCTGCGGGGCACACCAGTTCCATGGGCACCTTGGGTGCCTTGGCAGCGGTTTGGGTAAAAACAGGGTCAGTCACAGAATTCATAGGGTTGCAGACAAGCCCCCAAAGAGGCAGGCAAAGTTGAGCCTATGAGGCTAACCAACTGCGGCGTTTTGGTAAATGATGTAGGTCAACCAAGCGTCAAAAAACCAGGTTCAGCCGTTGCAGGTCCTACACGAGCGGACTGGCACAACGCTGGCTACAGCGTAACCCCAACCCCAGCCAGTTGCGCCACGATCTCGGGATGCAGTGGCACTCCCTGGGCCAGGTTGGTGTCCCGCGTGGCCCAACCGCGTTCACCCGGCCAGGTGAACGGTGCGGCAACCTGGCCGAGGTAACCCAGATAGTCAGCCACGCGCTGGGTCAGCACATCCAGCCCACCAAAAGCCTCCGGGTTGATGGCAATGAACAGCTTGCAGGCGTCCGGGTCAATGCCGCTACGGTCGCCGGCCTGGATTTCGTTGCCAAAGGCCCCGCCCGACAACGCGGCGGTGAGCAGTTCCAGCATCAGGGCCAAACCGGCCCCTTTGTGCCCGCCAAAAGGCAGTACCGCACCGTTCAGGATGGCTTGGGCGTCGGTGCTGGGTTGACCGCTGGCATCCAGGCCCCAGCCCTCCGGAATGTCTTGTCCCTCTCGCAGGCAGGTGCCGACCTTGCCCACTGCGGCTTGGCTCATGGCCATGTCCAGCACCAGCGGGGCATCAGGGTTAGCCCGTGGAATGGCGATGGCCAAGGGGTTGTTGCCCAATATTCTTTGGGTGGCGCCCCAGCCTGCCATGGTGGGCATGGCGTTGGTGCTGCACAGCCCGACCATGCCTTGGCGTGCCGCACGGTAGGCGTAGGCATGGGCGCGGCCCCAGTGGGTGGTGCGCAACGCCAGAC